>JBAXDA010000180.1:0-3962 GCA_037141215.1 Candidatus Firestoneibacteriota bacterium
CTGCCCCCTATTACCGGGACTCCTCTTATATTTTTTCCGTGCAAGAGCTTGTCATCATCAATTATAGCAACCGGCTGGCTCTTCAGGCCGGGACGATTGGTCATCTCTCTTATTATGCTTACTCCGGCAGAGCCGCCGCCGATAATAAGTATTCTTTTTATGTGCGGGCTGCTTGCGGACTCTCCACTCATCGCGCGCCTCATCGCCCCGAAAGCAAACCTGAAAGCAGCTATAAAAACAAAATCTATAAAAATGGTCATTATGAAAATACTTCTCGGAGCATGCATGAGCGACAGTAGCGAGTTCAATAAATCTATCTTCGCGGGGATTCTTGTTATCCCGAGGAGTACAAGGACCTCAAGCAGAAGGTTGCTGATAAACACCGCTTTTGCGATGGATAAGAGTTCGTGAGTGCCGGCATGGCGCCATACACTGCTGTAAAGACGGAAATAGGAGTTGCAGGCAAGCTTTACAACCAAGGCAGCAATCAGGACGAATAAAAAGTCCTCCCTGAACATACCGGGGACGCCATGCGGATAGCCGTCAAACCTTATCAGGAATGCAAGGACTAACGCTGCGCTCAGCAAGATTACATCTGCCGTTAATAATAATATTGTTCTAAGCCAGTTTCTCATCTACACCCCGTCCGGTCCCTTGCCCCAGACCACTCTCTTCACATAATCAGTATAGGACAATATAATTCTCAAAACCTTCTCCGAAACATTCGGCATGCTATAGTCTGCAACATTTCTAAGCGTTTGCGAGGACTGATTTTCAAGCACCTCTAACCCCTGCAATATTCTGTCTTTATTAAGGCCGACCATCATAACAGAGGCCTCTTCCATCGCTTCAGGCCTCTCATGCGCCTGCCTGATATTTAACGCTTTGAATTTCAGTATTGACGCTTCCTCGCTGATAGTCCCGCTGTCGCTCAAGACCGCCTTTGCGCCCATCTGCAGTTTTACATAATCAGTAAAACCGAGCGGTTTCAGAAGTGTTATTAGCGGATTAAACTTTACTTTCTTTTCTTCTATCATTTTTCTTGTCCGGGGATGCGTACTCACAATAATCGGTAATTTAAATTTTTCGGCTATCCCGTTCAAGCTCTCTGTCAGGTCAAAAAAGTTCACATGTGAATTAATATTTTCTTCCCTGTGAGCCGAAACAACAAAGTACTTTCCCTCTTTCAGCTTGAGCCGCTTTAAAACATCAGACTTCTCAATGTCTTTTAGTTTGGACTGAATAACCTCAAACATCGGACTGCCGGTTTTTATCACCCTGTCGGCAGGCAGGCCTTCCCGGAGCAGATACTCTCTCGCTATATCGCTATAGGTCATATTTATATCCGAAATATGATCCACTATTTTTCTGTTTGTCTCTTCAGGAACCCTCTGGTCAAAACATCTGTTGCCTGCTTCCATATGGAATACCGGTATTTGTCTTCTCTTTGCCGCTATTGCGCAAAGACAGCTGTTTGTATCACCCAGCACGAGAAAGGCGTCCGGCTTTACTGCTTCAAGAACGCTCTCTATTTTTATGAGGATATTGCCTATTGTTTCTATTGCCGAACTGCCGGCCGCTTTCAGGAAGTAGTCGGGCTTACGAATATTAAAATCCTTAAAAAATACTTCATTCAGTTCATAGTCATAGTTCTGTCCGGTATGAACCAGTGTATGCTCTACCGCATTAGAACTCTCAAGCCGTTTTATGACAGCAGAGAGCCTTACGATTTCCGGCCTTGTGCCGACAACGGTCATAACTTTTAATTTCTTCATTTCGTCCTCCAAACATCAGTCCGTATCCTGCCAATCAAATCAATGTAGATCTAACATGGCTTGTTAAATCTGCATCATTTTATTACACTTCTAAAATATGTGTATCCGGCTGTTTCGGGTCAAACTTTTCGTTAGCCCACATAATCGTAACCATATCCGACGAACCAAGGTTTTCAATGTTATGCGTGTAGCCTGTGGGGATATCCACGACTTCCAGCTTCTCTCCGTTCACCTTGTATTCAAGCACTTTTGTCTCGCCTATCTTCCTAAAGCGGATAACGCCTGTCCCCTTTACAACGAGGAACTTCTCATTCTTGCTGTTATGCCAGTGATTGCCCTTGGTAATACCGGGCTTGGAGATATTCACCGAGACCTGCCCTCTGTCAGGGCTCTTCAGGAACTCAGTAAAAGATCCCCTGGCGTCAACATTCATTTTTAGCGGATAACTAAATTGATCTTCCGGCAGATAACTCAGATAGGTGCTGTAGAGTTTCTTTGTAAAGTCTTCTGACATATCAGGAACTGAGAGCGATTGCCTGCTCTCCCTGAAAGATTTTACCAGTTCTGCTATTTTGCCGAGTTTTACGGTGTGAGTTGCAGGAACAGAGCAGAACACACCAACCTTATGCTCTTTTCCTTCCAACGCGCTTACCAGCTCTGAGATTACATCATCTATATATACGAGGTTCATTATAACCTCAGGGTCATTGACCTGTATCGGCAAGTCCCTGGCAATATTGTTGCAAAAAGTGGCAACGGCACTGTTGTAATTGGGTCTGCACCATTTCCCGAATACATTTGGGAAGCGGTAAATAAGAACTTTTGCGCCTGTTTCTTTTCCATAAGCAAGCAATAAATCCTCTCCCGCCTTCTTGCTCTTGCCATAGGCATTATCAAGCTCTGCCTGCGTGGAGGAAGCAAGCATAACAGGGCAGTTGTTCTTATGCTTCTTCAAGGAGTCAAGAAGCGTAGAAGTAAGGCCAAAATTGCCCTTCATAAACTCAGACTGATCCTTTGGGCGATTTACACCTGCCAGATGAAATACAAACTCTGCTTCTTTGCAATATCCGTCAAGAAGCGTTGGCTCTGTGCCAATATCAAACTTTAGAATATCTGTGTATTTACTGTTATTTAGCCAGGCGATAAGATTCTTGCCTATGAATCCTTCCGCCCCGGTTACGAGTATCTTCACTTTTTCGCCCATTCCTTTAGTTCAGCTTTGATATATTTCAGTTCAAGGACTTTTTCTTTTACCTGTTTTACATTCAGCAGTTGAGTATTGTTTGAGTTATACTCCTCAACAGTAGAAAGTTTTTTATCACCCTGGCTGAAGTATTTGTCATAGTTCAAATCTCTCTTATCAGAAGGAACCCTAAAATACTTTCCCATATCCTCTGCCACCACATACTCTTCCCTGGTCAGAAGCGTTTCAAACTTCTTCTCGCCGTGCCTTGTTCCTATAATCTTTATCTCATTCTTGGCGTTAAAAATCTCTTTTACCGCCTGCGCAAGGTCGCCTATTGTGGAAGCTGGCGACTTTTGAACCATTATATCACCGGCTCCGGCATTCTGGTAAGCGAAAACAACCAGTTCAACAGCATCTTCAAGATTCATCAGGAAGCGCGTCATATCCGGATCAGTTATCGTAAGGGGTTTTCCTGCCTTTATCTGCTCCACAAACAGCGGAATGACCGAACCTCTTGAGCCCATAACATTGCCGTACCGAACAACAGACAAAACTGTATCTCTGCCAATGTAGTTATTCGCGGCAACGAAGAGTTTATCACTGCAGAGTTTTGTTGCCCCGTAAAGGTTGATGGGAGCAGCTGCCTTATCGGTCGATAACGCAACCACCCTCTTTACCCCAGTATCCATACAGGCTTCGATCAGGTTTTCCGCTCCAAGGACGTTGGTATGAATAAATTCCATCGGGTTGTATTCGGCGGCGGGGACATGTTTCAGAGCGGCGGCGTGGATTACCGTATCAATGCCCTCAAGGGCTCTTTTGAGGCGGGATCGGTCGCGGACGTCGCCGATGAAGTAGCGCAATGCTGGATACTGCTGATCGTTGAATTTTTGAGCCATTTCGTACTGTTTGAGCTCGTCTCGGCTAAAAATGACAAGCCTTTGAATTTTGGGGAAACGTCGAAGAATTTCGGCCACGAGGGCTTGCCCAAGACTGCCAGT
>JBAXDA010000181.1:0-3949 GCA_037141215.1 Candidatus Firestoneibacteriota bacterium
AACGCTCTCACTTATTAAAAAATACAGGGAACTGACACAATCGGAAGGGACTGAAATCTATTAAGGGTTTCGGTTCGCCGGTAGGTAAAAGATGTCTCAAACCAAAGGCTTGAAATAGATTGCATTCTAAAGGGAAAGAAGCCTCCCGAAATAATTTGTCTGGCACATATTATGCGTGTTGACAACCGGGAAAAGCGCGTTATACTTTAATCAGAGGGTAACCGAGACGAATGCGCCGTTGCGCAAAGTAGCAAAAGTATGAGAGTAAGTCAGTTCAGTTGAAGTTGCAGTAAAGACACTGTACGCGGTTACTTAGCATACTCGGGTTACCCTC
The DNA here is from genome assembly GCA_037141215.1 of Candidatus Firestoneibacteriota bacterium. GTDB lineage: Bacteria > Oederibacteriota > D2-FULL-39-29 > D2-FULL-39-29 > CAIOVX01 > JBAXDA01. Next base: position 335 of record JBAXDA010000181.1, read on the forward strand.
TAAAAATATCAGATAACTGCTCTTGGGCGACCAAGGAGCAGGGTTTGGCGGCTGTAAAGGCCGCTTTTTTTTGTCTTAAAAGACCGTACTACTCATTTGATATGCAGGTTGCTGCGGATTTTGGGGTGGAAACGCACCGTCTTTTTCAGTATAATTGGTGCATGGAAAATGTTCAGTTGAAAAGGCCGGTCAGGTTCAGGTTTACACTGCTCCTGCTTTTCCTGGCAGTTTTTGAACTCGCTGCTGTCGGGCTCTCCTCAGCGTCCTTCTATAGCAGGGCGTATTCCTGGAACCTTCTGCTTGGGGCGGACATACCTCTGGTTTCCCGATCAATCATCAAGCTCGCCTATCTGCTCAAAATGTCTAACCCCTTGTTGTATATTCTTATGCTGGGGCTTGTTGTCTTTGAGTTTACCTATAAAAAAGCCTTTACGCGCATAATAGTTTATACATATATAATGCTCCTTCTTGCGGTATATTTTTCAATGCTTATAATCGCGGGGTTCCCTCCCGTATGGATAGTGTGAGAATGAAAAAAGAGAACAAACGAGTATTTGAGATAGCGGCAGGGGCCGCGCTGGCTTTTCTCGGGCTCGCAGTCCTTGCCATATTTCTAATAGAGCTTTTTGCCAGCCAGGAAATTTCCTGGGTGCTGCCTTTGCTTTTCTCCTCAGGAGCGCTTTTCCTTGCCTCGGGCTATGTGTTGTTCAAAAGGAGCGCCGAGAGTGTTTTTTCCGAGTTGTCTCATACCCTCGGGCACGGTCTGCTGCAAGAGAAATTGCTCAAGGTCTTTCTGCTTACCGTCTCGGCCTGGGCTTTTCTGACTTCTCTGCTATTTTTCCTCCTTCCAAGATACGGGCTTTTAAGCGTTATCTCGGCTTTTTTCCTGATAGTGCTCAGCGCTTTCCTGCTCCGTTCCTGGATAACGCGGGAGATGGCTGTGGCAGGTGAATTGAAACTTTTACAGGAAGGATTGAAAAGCAGGATACGGATGCCGGACTATCTGCTTGAAAGATGGCTTGCCAGGTGCCTGCTTGCGGCAGCATTCGTAAAACTGCTGGCGATAGAAGCTGTTGCCTATGCCTTTAAAATCAGCATAAGCACCAGGGTCTCAGCGAGAGCAGGTGAAGCAGGCGGGCTCACAAAATTTGTCTGGAACGCGTGTGATTTCGTATCCGCCTATCCGGCGGTCTTCCTTTTGCTCATACTAGCGCTTATTTTTATTGAAATAAAGTCTGAGAAAGAGAAACCGAAAGCGGTTCTTTATGCCCTGGTGATAATTTCTGCCGTGGTCTTCGAGGCCGCGGTCCTTGCCGCGGGGCTGCCTCCCTGCCCGGAATAAAATGTTCATAAACGACCTCGGCAACCTCATAGAATCAATCTTTAAAAAGCCAGCCGATATCCTCGATTACCAGCAGTTGAAACTCAAAGAACTTTTTTCAGGACTCAAGGGAAACGCCAGGATAATGGTGCTTAGTATGCCTGCGTTCTCCTTCCCTCAGGCCTGGTTCTACTTCTACCAGCCGCTTTTCTTCCTCACAGTCGGTATAAAAGAAGGCGAGTTGGGTTTATTCACTTCTCTGGCGATAGGCTCTCAGGTAGTAGGCCAGCTTATCGGCCCGTTCTTCATAAATAAGTTTGGACATAAAAATACGCTAAATACCGTAGGTCTTATTGCCTGGCCGGCAGGTCTTCTGCTTCTCGGGTTTGCGCAGAATATCTGGTGGATAATCCCGGGCGTTATATTTTCCAACATAGTTTTTATGACCACCCCTGCCTGGTCCTGCCTTTTTGTGGAAGGGTCTACAAGCAGGGGAAGACGGAATAATTACGCGATTGTGCAGATGATTATTTCAGGCGCGGCGCTTACCATGCCGATTGCCGGCCAGATGGTAAAATGGCTGGATGTAAACCTCGCCACCCGTATCTTTTTTATTTTCGGTGCTGTTTCAGCTGCCTGGGCGGCGCTCTACAGGCAGAAACATCTGACAGAGACCAAGGAAGGAAAGGCTGCGGTGCTTGAATACCGCGGGCTGAATGTTGCGCGGGAAGTCCGGGATTTTGTCACGGCTTTCAAAGACTTTGGCAGAAAGAAAGATCTTTTCTGGTTTATAATTGTCCAGGTGCTCTTCACCTTCGGCCTTACAATGTGGGGGGTTTACAACGCGGTCTTTCTTTGCAGCAGCAAAGGAGGCGTGGGGCTGGAAAAATCCGAAATCTCTATTTTCCCCATCCTTATGTCCATCACCTTTATTTTTACAGTTTTGGTTCTGATTCCGCTGATAAAAAAGTCTGAGACAAAAAAATATATTTTAGCAGGCATAATTCTCAATGCTGCCGCTGTTTTTCTCTATGTCATTACGCCTAATAAGGGAATGAGTTTTATTGCCGTTTCCTACCTGCTTTTCGGGCTTGGTGTCGCGTTCTTCCGGCCCCTCTCGGACTCCTCTATTATGAATCTTTTGAGCGAAACAAAAAGAGTGCGCCTGCTCTCACTTTCAAATACGCTGGTGTTGCTGGTCTCGCTTGCCGCCGGGCCTGTGTCCATGGCGCTGTATCTGATTTCGCCGGCGTTGAATTTTCTGGCAGTAACCGTCATATTTATGGCGGCAGCCTTAATCCTCTGGAAGAAGTGCCGTTTATAGGAGCTAATTATGTTAAAAAAATACTGTCTCTTGCTTGCAGCCGCGTTCCTTGCCGGCACGGCGCTTGCCGCGGAAAACGCCGCGGACGGGTTTATGAAAGAGCTCCTCACAAAAACGGGCAGGACCGCGGGTATCTGTTCTCTTCCCCGTTCAGGCGGCGCGCTCGTGCTCGCGCTTGCCTCGAACAGCAGCCTGCTCGTGCACGCGATGGCTACCGAAGAAACCGGACTGAGCCTGCTTCGCAAAACAGCGTCGGAGGCCGGCCTGCTTGGGAGCCGCATATATGTAGAGAAAGGAAATCCTTCAAAACTGCCGTTTGCGGACAATTATATTGACTTTTTGCTCATTGCGGATCTTGGCAGCGGAGATCTTACTTCTTTACAGCCAAAAGAAATACTACGGGCGCTTGCGCCGTATAACGGCGTTTTCGCGGCAGGGCGCCTGAAAACAGAACAACCGGATGCCTTGTTAACGAAAGAGAAACTCCTTGTCTGGGCAAAGTCCTTTTCGGGCTGCGAGGCAAGCGTTGAGGAAACCGCCTACGGCCTTTTTGCTTATATAAGAAAAGGCCCTTTGAAGAACGGGGATGACTGGAGCCATTTTTATCACAACGCGGAAGGAGACTGTTTCTCAAAAGACACCGCGCTCAAATTTCCGCTCGCTCTGCAATGGCTGGGAAAACCCTACCTTGAATCTAATTTCAATTCCAGCGTCGTGGCTTCCGGGCGGCTCTTTACCGTCAGAAGTTCCCCGCTTTTTACCGTGAAAGGGCTGCCCGTGGAACTTGTGGCGAGAAGCGCTCACAACGGGAGCTATCTCTGGAAGAAGGAACTGCCGGCTGATTACGGCACCTTCAGCCCCAATATCGCTGCGAGCGCCAAATACTGTATAATTTTCAAAGGCTCTTCTGCCCTGCTGCTGGACGCCGAAACCGGCAAGGAAAAAAAGGAAGTTTTTTTTGACGCTTCCC
>JBAXDA010000182.1:0-3949 GCA_037141215.1 Candidatus Firestoneibacteriota bacterium
AACCAGGATAAACTATTTGAAAATCTTAGAACCAAGAGAAATAATCTTGCTCATCTGGCAGGAGTCGCTCCGGACGCAGTTTTTACGGACTCGACTCTCAAGGAAATGGCCAGGAAGAAACCTCTGCTTATGACCGACATGGAAGAGATTTCGGGTATGGGCGAGGAAAAATTAAACAAATACGGGCGCATCTTCATTGAAACAATTAAAAGCGTATTGAACCTGGATTAAACGCGGGGAAGAACCCCAAAATAGAAATATGGATTACGGCTTATTAAAAAGTAGTTACTGTTTTGGGTTATAAATTACAAATAAGGTAGGCCTGTCCTTGATGTTCTTTGCGTTCTTGGTAGCCGTAGCGCAGTAATCTCCGCCGTCCAGGCAGGGGAAGAAGAATCCGTGATTGGCATCTTTCCCTCCTGTCCAGTATTTGACCGCCTCTGTAAAATCCCACGCGCTAACTTTGTCTTTTCTGTAGCCGTAAGCAAGTATTATCGGAAGGCAGTCAGGGTCGCTGCCTGTTTTTATAAGCCCGCCAAAGCCGGACCAAAATTTATCCTTATCATAGGTATATGCAGTAACTTCCGAGTCATTCCAATTCCTGTTTATTGCTTCTGCTATGTATAGACTCCCGCCGGGAGCGTCCTTTTCGCTTGTGAGTACAAAAAAGGCCTGCAGTATTTCGGAGCCGACAGGCAGGATAGAGACATCCACGGAGTAAAGCTGTACTCTGTGGCGCATAAAAAGTTCGCATCTCCCTCCCAGTCCGGGAGTCAGTGTCATTCCCGCATCAGGGCTGTGGGTGCTGATGTACGCGTTCTGCCAGCCTTTATAATCTTTTGCGGGGGCGTTTGGGTCAATTCCTTTCTCGCCATCCCGTAAAATTACGAGCCGGGCTGAAGGTTTTGACTTTTGCAGTTCCAGAAAATTTGCTCTGATAAGTTTCTCCAGCTCGTCGGGTGTTTTGGCCCCGAGTTGTTTATCATAAAAGCCATCGGCAAACTCGCCGCTCAGGTTTTTCAGGCTCACGGGTTCGGCTTTCTTCCCCCCCAGAACGGTAAAATTTGATTTATACCATAAATTTATAGGATGATCAGAATTGGAAACATATTTTTTGCTGAGACTTTCCTGTATTCTCAGCCGGTCAATGTAAAATACCGCGCCCTTTTGCGGTTTATAGAAATAGATCATCAGTTCTTTTACGGGCCCGCCTTTTGGGTCTATGCCGGTTCCCCGTGCCCATTCCGGGAGAGGGCTTAAAGAGATATTAAGTTTGGTGAGCCCTTTCTTTACAAGCACCCTGGCGTCAAAAGGATTCTTTATTTCCTGCAAAAACCTTACGCCCACCATGGTGTCTCGGTCCGTGGTGAGATCAAAACTCAGAGACTTATAGGAATAAAGATCTTCGGAGTGCGGAAAAACAGCGGTGGAGATCATCGGGAGCAGGCCTCCGTTGAACTTTATCATCAAGCAGGAGCTTCCGGAGGTAGCGTTCTCTTTGGAGAGGGAAAGCGCCGGCGGTTCTTCTTTTGAGGTTTTGTCATTGAAGCCGGTTTTCCAATTGGTAAGTTCCTTCTCGTTCTCAAAATCCCCGAAAAGGATATCTTCGGCCATAACAGCGCCGGAAAGGAAGAACAAGAGGAATATTGCAAAAATCTGTTTATTCATCTTCAACTCCTCATTTGCAGGTGTTATTCTTCATTATACATTTCTGTCTTGGTTTATCAATTGAAAAACAGGCAGAAGAGGGCTTGCCTGTGGCTGAATATACTTGAAAATATGAGATGTATAGCCGATAATACACATTCAAGACAAGGTCCAATTAACGGAGGCTTGTATGAGGTTTGGAAGCAAGTTTTTCAAAAAATGCGGAGAGGCTTCGGAATGGGCTGCTGCCGTAATAAATGACGGATATACGGCCGCTTACTGTCCTTTAGAGGTTAATGCAGATCTAAAAACCATTCAGTCCTACGAGAAGGCCGCAGGGGAGCATAATCTCATTATAGCCGAAGTTGGGGCCTGGTCAAATCCTTTAAGCCCGGATAAAAAAACAGCGGATGACGCGCTTGAAAAATGCAAGAAAGCTCTTGCGCTTGCAGATGAGATCGGGGCAAGGTGCTGCGTAAATATTGCGGGTTCCCGCGGTAAGAAATGGGACGGACCGAGCCCGCTCGATCTTACCCCTGAAACATTTGAGCAGATAATAATAATGGTCCGCGGTATTATTGACTCGGTGAAACCTAAAAGGACTTTTTATACGCTGGAAACCATGCCCTGGATGTATCCTGATTCCGCGGAATCCTACATGGAACTGCTCAGAGCCATAGACAGAAAACAGTTTGCGGTCCATTTTGATCCGGTAAATCTCATAAACTGCCCGTCAAGATATTTCAACACGGGAGCTGTAATAAAGAATTTTGTCAAACTTCTCGGAAAACACATAAAAAGCAGTCATGCGAAAGATATAATCCTTCGGGAGAACCTGACGACGCATCTTGACGAAACCCGACCCGGCCTTGGCAACCTTGACTATCAGATTTATCTCAGGGAACTTAACGCTCTTCCGGACAAAGACCTCTGTGTAATGCTGGAACACCTTAATACAGAAGAGGAATATAACGAAGCGGCAAAGCACATAAAGTCCGTTGCCGCAGCCGGAGGCATAATTTTATGAAAATAAAAAAGATAGCGGCGACTGCAAAAGACAAAGTGGAGCTGATAGAGGCTGAGCTTCCCGATGTCGGGACAGGCGCCTCATATATAGAAGGGCCTGCAGTCTCGTCGGTAATGAGCCCGGGAACCGAGCTCTCGGGAGTGCAGGGGCTTTACGGGAACGGTTATCCGATGAATCTGGGCTATGCCACGGTCTTCAAGGTGGAGAAATGCGGCGGGGAAGTAAAGAATTTTAAGCCCGGGGATTTTGCATTCTATCTTGGGAATCACGCTTCGTACCACCGGGCCGAAGCGCAGGGGTGCGTCAAAGTACCGGAAGGCCTTGATCCTGCAGCCGCACCGTTCGCGCGGCTTATCGGCATAAGCATGTCCACGCTGAATACCACTTCCGCGAGGCCGCCGTCAAAAGTTTTGATTACCGGCCTGGGTATAGTAGGCAATCTGGCGGCCCAGTTATTCCAGCATTGCGGCTATGAGGTTTATGCCGTGGAGCCAAACGAGATCAGGAGAAAATTCGCGGAGAATTGTGGGCTGAAGAAATTATTTCCGGCAATACCGGCGGAAGATCCCGAGCTGAAGGATAAAATCCAGTTGGCGCTTGACTGTTCGGGGCACGAGAAAGCCGTTATTGACGCCCTGAAGATAGTGGCAAGAAAGGGCGAGGTGGTGCTGCTCGGGGTGCCCTGGAAAAGAAATACTGATATTTTCGCACATGAAGCTTTTCACGCGGTATTCCATAAGTACGCGGTACTTCGGAGCGGCTGGGAGTGGGAAATTCCCAGATTCCCGGAGACTTTTAAAGGTAACAGCATGGCGGAAAATTTTACTGCCGCGCTCAACTGGCTTAAAGAAGAAAACATAACTGTTGACGGTATATATGATGTGGCATCGCCCAAAGAAGCTGGCAGGGTATATGAGTCGTATCTGCAGGGGCGGGCAAAGTATCTGACAACGGTTTTTAATTGGAAGGACGAATAACCAAGGCGGACAAACAAGCTTAATCTCTGCAGGAGGAAAAATGCTTACACCTGAGAAAGAACTGAAGAACAAGGCAATAAACTATCTGAAAGATGTGTATCGCGAAGATACGGTCTCTATGGTAGTGAAGAAAAATGGAGTAGAAGAAGGCAACGGTGTAATGGCAGTTGAATGTACCGTGAAGATAAGCGGAGAAAAATCAGACTGGTACAAAGAATTCACTTTTAAGAACGGCAAGGTAACGAATATGACCTGGCAGATGAGATGAAAAAGATTGCCGGTAGCCTGTTGTTGTTTT
>JBAXDA010000183.1:0-3942 GCA_037141215.1 Candidatus Firestoneibacteriota bacterium
GGGCTCTTCATCCCCCTTAAAAGCTCTTTAAAGTGGCGGCTCCCGACCCCGTCCTTACAGCCGGAAGCGATAATGATTGTGCCGCCCTTCTTTACCACTTCAAGCGCGCCGACTATCCCCTTTACCGTCTGATAGAAATTCCGGTCAAGCGGAGCTCCGCCGCCGGAGGTCAGAACCAGGTCTAATTTTTCCTTCGCATGGTCCGTGACGCTCTTCCTGCAGAACTCGATGCCTTTCTCGAAAGCCTTTATCGGATGTCCCGAGAAAACACCGGTAATTTGTTTTTTGGCATTCAAGGTAACATTGAGAAGAAAATCCATTCCGGCAAGGCGGGAAACCTCGTTCGCAAGCGCATGGCAGGGGTTCCTTCTGAGATTGCCGCCTGCGGCATACTTTGACTCGAGCAGTTTCGGAGAATGAAATACTTTTATCGTCTCCAGGCCGGCAATACCCGGGCAGATTCCTTTTCTTCCGCCGGAGAAACCTGCCATAAAGTGAGGCTCTATAAAACCGGTGACTATCTTCAGATCGGCTTCAAAATAGGTTTTGTTTACCCAGGCGGAAACGCCCAGCGCCTTGCCCAAATAGGCAAGATCTTTTTTAGCCAGGCAGTCGTGATTTTCAATCCTGTATTCTTTGATTATTTTTTTGCCCAGCAGCTCAACAAGATATTTCCCCTCCGTAGGCTCATGCGTGCCTGTGCCGATAAGAATCGTTATATCTTCTTTCTTTACACCCGCCTGCTTTAGGAGCGCAAGAAGCGGAGGAAGTATTATTTTATTCGGCACGGGCCTGGTCTTATCTGAAATGACAATGCAGACTCTTTTCTTCCCTCTTGCAAGTGTAATAAGGGAACTTGTTCCCGTAGGTTTAAGAAGAGACTGCTTAATAGCCTTTCCCGGGGACTTCAGGGCCTTTCGACTCTTCATTGCGAAAACTTTCGCAACAGCGGCCTTAGGAAGCCTTACCTCAAGTCCGGCTTTGTCGTAATCAAGCTTGAGCTTTAGCATTATATTTTTCCTTACGGTTTTTTATTCAATGCCCATGCGGGCAAGATTATCCAGGCTCTTTTTTACGCAGGCAAAAGGATCGAGCCCGTTACAGTCATCCTGTTCCACATAATAATATTTCGTGCCGGCTTCTTCAAGCGCGGCAAAAATGGCTTTCCAGTTTAGATTCCCCTCTCCTATCGGAAGCATTATCTGCTTGTCTTTCAGATAGCCCATTTCTTTTATATGCGCGATGGGGGCACGACCTTGCATCTTCCGGATCCATTCCACGGGGTCTCCTCCGCCCGCCTGCACCCAGTATACATCCAGTTCAGATTGCAGAAATTTCGGGTTTGATTCGCGGTAAATAATGTCTATCCCGCGGTCTGCCCCGAATTTTTGAAATTCAAAACCGTGGTTGTGATAAGTAAGCTCAATTCCGTGTTTTAACAGTTTCTCTCCGGCCGCAGACATGGCTTTAGCAGCAGCTTTGTAGCCTTCCGCACTTCTTGTTTCTTCGCCAAGCCAGGGAACAGCAGCGGTTTTATAGCCCATTATCCCGCAATCTTCAATAAAAGCCTCTGTTTCTTTCACTATTCTGTCGTAATTCTCGTGCACCGAATTTGAGATGAGGCCGGCATCATCAACAAGCTTGCGCAGTACCTTGGTATCTTTTACGCCGCAGCCGGATATCTGAACTATATCGTAGCCTATTTCCTTAACTTTCTTAAACGAGCTTATTATATCAGCTTCGGTCTTAAGATTTTCCCTTAGGGTGTATAGCTGTAAACCGACTTTCTTCATTTCCTCCCTCCTTAAATACATCAGAGCATAGTGAAATATATCAGATACAGACTGCCTTAACAAGCAAATATTTTATTTGAAATACAACCTTTTATGAACTATACTATGCATATGTTTGCAACATTTTAAGAGGAGGTAAAATGAAAAAAGCTCTTTTGTTGTTTGTTTTTCTTTTCCTTGCAGCTGCGGTACCGGTAAACGCGGAGGATTCAAGCGCCGATCCGCGGGACAAGGCTTACTGGGACATTTTCGCGCTTGATCACAAAGACTTCAAAGACCAGATGACTACCCTAAAGTTCTGGCGGCGTATGGAAAAGATTTACTGCGGCTACTACGACGAGAAGAACCAGTTTACAGCCCCAAAAGAAGATTTAGAGAAAGGCTACACGGTATTTATGAAAAGTTATTCCGAAGATGTTTATCCAAACACTCTTCCCTCAACAAGCAACCTGAGAAAAGAAGTGGCGCTTTTCGGGACGCCTGGGGAGTTTGAGCCCTCTGTTATCTGTATACTTCCCTACGAAGACTTAAAGCAGATGTCTGTTTCCGTTACTGATTTGACAGGGCAGGGCGGAACAATATATTCCAAAGACATCGCAATCCACCATATCAAATACGAGTACGGCCCCATAGGAATTCAGTGGTATGTAAGAGGGCGCTATCTTGTCAAAGGTCCTGCTGACGGGCTTGCAAAAGTACCGAGGCCTTTCTGGCTCACCGTTAAAATACCGGAAAACGCTGTACCCGGAATTTACAAGGGGGAGATAACCGTCTCCGCCGGGAAAACCCCAACAAAACTTCCCGTAACTCTTGAAGTATTTCCTTTCAAATTCGCGGAATGGGGCGAGCATAATGTGTACTGGATGTGGTATTACAACGGCTACCCGGAGAATTCAATACTTGAAAGAGACATGGCAAACCTGAGAGCCCACGGCATGAACTGTTTTGATTCCGCCAATCCTTTCAATCCAAAAGTAGTCGGCGGAAAAGTCTCCATAGATTTTTCTCTCGCAGAAAGGGTGATCCCCCTGCTAAAAAAGCACGGCTTCAACAGCTGGATGTTTGATAACAAAGTCCAGCACGAGATTTTAGTGCAGGTCGGCGGCTCTGCTTGGAGCGAAAAACATAAAGCAGCCTTAAAAGATTTCTCAGAGCAGGTAGCCGCGAAGGCGAAAGCGGAAAAATGGCCCAAGTTGATTTTTACCTTTGATGAACCCCGCGAAGACGAGGACGCCTCAAATATACGCGGATACATAGACATGAAAAACACTTTTGAGATAATGAATGCTGCGGGGCTTATAACGAACCCCTCCTGGTCCGGCTGGGGTGGAGGAAAGCGCAAAGACGACAGCAGCAAGATTGCCGACTATACTGAACTTTGCGGCCTTCCTTTCTACAACACCACTCACGCTAATTTTCCGCCTGCACAGAAAATAATAGACAAGGTAAATGCTCTGAAAAGACCTCTTCTTTTATACAACTGCGGCGCGAACAGATTTGCCTTCGGTCTTCTGACCTGGCAAAATAATGCGCTCGGTAACTCGCAATTCTGGTGGGGAGCCGCGAAATACGGAAATCCTACCACTGAATATGCCGCTTCTGCCTGCGCGGTGCAGTCCAAAGACGGGATCGTTGACACAACAAACTGGGAGCAGATCAGGGAAGGCGTCGATGATTACAGATATATTATGACGCTCGAAAAAGCCATTGCAGACTGCCCCAAACCCGCTTCGGTTGAAGTTGCCGCAGCAAAAGCCTTGCTTGTAAGCATGAAAACCTTCAAGGTGGCTTCAGGCAAAGGAACAGGGCTGGAGGCCGACTTTATGGCCGAGGCGATGAAAAACTTCAAGGGCGACAAACTTGACGAATACAGGTACAAGATGGCAAAAAGCATAGCCGCGATACAGGCAATTAAATAGACGTTAATAAAGTTTGTAACGTTTGTAACGAAAAAGCGCCGGGATATTCTCCCGGCGCTTTTGTTTGCAAACTTTCAAACTTTCAAACTTTAAAACGCTTTACAACTTTGCATTCTCCCGGAACACATTAAGAGCATACTTGTAGGTGTCAAAATTTACAGAAGGCGGAACGGTGTGATCAGAATGAAAGATGTAAGCCGCTTTCAGTTTCTTTAATTCCTTTACCTTAT
>JBAXDA010000184.1:0-3918 GCA_037141215.1 Candidatus Firestoneibacteriota bacterium
TACGGTGATGCATTTTAAGAAAGAATACCCGGAAGCACGCATATTCTTCATCATAGGCGCCGATATTCTAACGGCTCTGCACACCTGGAAAGACATTGACCGCCTTATCAATGAATGTGAGTTTGTTATTATGACCAGGCCCAATCACAGGGCCAGGGCGGCAAAAGTACGGAATGTAGGGCATTTTCTCAATGTAAGGGATATAGAGGTTTCTTCCACGGAGATAAGATCTCTGATAAGGAGCGGGAGGAGCGTCAGGTACATGGTGCCGAAGGAAGTAGAAAAATACATAAATGAGCATAAACTTTTCAGAAACTAAAATAAAAAACTTCCTCAAGCGCAATCTCGCGAGGGAGAAGTACAGGCACACGCTAAGAACGGCGAGAACAGCCGTCAGGCTTGCGAAATTGCACGGGGTAAACGCCGGGAAAGCCAGGCTTGCAGGCCTGCTGCACGACTGCGCAAAAAATTTCAAAGGGCCTGATGTAAAAAAGTATTATGATAAACTGAAACTTGGGAATTATGAAAAAAAAATACCGGCTCTTTGGCATGCCGTTGCGGGAGCGGTTGTCGCAGAGAAAGTCTTTGGGGTTAAGGACAGGTCTGTGCTTAATGCGGTAAAGAGGCATTCCGCGGCCGGTCTGAAAATGACAGCTCTTGATGAAGTGATTTTCCTTGCAGACAAAATTGAGCCGTGGAGAGAATATCCGGATGTGCGCGAGCTCAGGCTTGCGGCGGCTAAGAGCCTTAAGAAAGCAACAGGCCTGGCGTTAAAAAGAAACATTGAATACATAAAAGCCTCCGGAAAAAAGCTTCATCCGGTAACCGGGCTTATATACAAAAAGTACAGGAAATATGTTTAAAATATTAAGGACTATATTTGCGGCGGCGGCCCTGCTGCTCGTTCTGGCGGCGGCCTGGTTCTATTTCTTTAAAGCCCCGGCGGCTTACAATGTCCTCGTCCTCGGAACGGATGAAGTGGAGAAATCCAGCAGGCATTCGGACACGATAATACTTGCCTGCGGCAACCTGAAAGAGAAGAAACTCTCGATCATGTCCATTCCAAGGGACAGCCTGGTAGAGTATAGCGGCAAATACATGAAAATAAACACGGTTTACGCAGCGAATTACATAAAAGGAGGGCACTACAAAGCATGTAATGAAGTCAGGAAACTGACGGAAAAAATAACCGGCGTCTCAATTCCATTTTTTTTACAGGCGGATTACGGCGGCGTCAGGGAGCTCGTGGACCTTTTCGGCGGCGTAAAGGTGGATATTACGAAGAGAATGCACTATACGGATAAGGCTGACGGCTTGTTTATTGACTTTAAACCCGGAGTGCAGGTGCTTAACGGAAAAGATGCGGTAAAGTACCTCCGGTTCAGGAGCGATGCCATGGCAGACCTCGGAAGGATAGAGAGACAGCAAAAATTCCTTGTCTCTTTCCTTGAAAAGGCAAAAGCCGGAGTGAGCGTAGAGAAGCTGCCTAAGATATATGGTATTATTAAAAAGAATGTCAACACAAACATTCCGCCCGGAGATTTGCTCAGCGTGTACAGGGCATACAAGGATTTCAGGCTCTCCGGCACCAAAAGATTCACGCTGCCGGGTGAACCTGCCTTGATAGACGGCAGCTCCTACTGGAAACCGGATGTTTGGCAGGGAAGAAAGATATTACGGCAGGAAAACTGACCGGGAGGATGACCTATGATGTTTGAAGGCAAGGGATTGACAGACAGGATAGTAAAGCTGGCAGATGAGAGGAAGGGCGAGAATATAACGGTGCTGGATCTTAAAAAGCTCAATTATATCGCTGATTATTTTGTGATAATCAGCGCTGCCTCAACTGTTCAGTGCAGAAGTATTGCGGATAGTATTGACGACGAACTCTCCAAAGACGGGCTCTATGCTCATCACAGAGAGCAGGACCAGGGGCTGAACTGGGTGCTTATGGATTACGGTGATGTTGTTGTGCATATCTTTGAGCAGGCTACCAGAGAGTTCTACGCGATAGAACGAATTTGGGGCGACGCAATATTCATGAATCGGGGAAAAGGCAAAAAAAATGCTGGAAAGAGTAAGGCAAAGCCTAAAAGACTCGTTAAAAAAAGCCGCAAGTAAAGCGGGGTTTTTGGGTGACATACCGGAGATATCTTTCGAGGTTCCGAAACATAAGAGTTTCGGAGACCTTTCTACTAATTTTGCCATGGCGCTTGCCGGGCAGGAGAAGAAGAACCCCCGCGAGGCGGCAAAGCTTATCATTGAGAACCTTGAGTTTGACAAGACGGCTGTTTCCAAAATTGAGATTGCCGGTCCCGGTTTTATAAACTTTTTTCTTAGTGAAGGCCACCTTTTTGATGTTATGCTCAAGGTTGACGGAAATCCTGATTTTGCGGCAATAAGCGGTGGAGGGAAGAAAATAAACATTGAGTTTGTGAGCGCAAACCCAGTTGGCCCCTTAAATGTTGTGAATGCCAGGGCGGCTGCGGTAGGGAACTGCCTGGCCAATCTACTCAAGAATGCCGGGTTCTCGGTAATAAAAGAGTTCTATATCAACGATGTAGGCAACCAGACCAATATATTTGGAAAGTCAATAAACCTGCGCTACGAAGAACTCTTCGGCAAAAAGATTGTATTCCCTGAAGATTGCTACGCAGGGGAATATGTGAAGGAAATTGCCGACAGAATAAAGCTGGAGGACGGGGATAAATACCTTGCTTTCCCAGAAGAACAAAGAGTTTTTATCTTTAAGCAGAAAGGGCTTGCCTGGATGGTTCTGGATCAGGGTAAGAGTCTTTCTTCTTATGGAGTGGAATTCGATTTGTGGTATCCTGAGCGCCTGCTTCACGCACCGGAAGAAAAAAAGCTTCCTGACCTGCCAATCCTAAAACGATATCCAGTGAACAATAAAGTAAAAGAGGCCGCGGCAATACTTGCGGAGAAAGGCCTCCTTAAGGAAGAGGACGGTGCCGTGTGGTTTATGTCAACGGCGGTGAACGCGGGGGACGATAAGGACAGGGTACTTATCAAGAAGGACGGAGAGCTTACCTATCTGTCGGCTGACATTGCCTATCATAAGGAGAAGTTCGACAGAGCTGACAAACTTATAAATATCTGGGGTCCTGACCATCATGGTTATATACCACGAATGAGAGCCGCACTAGTGGCGCTTGGGCATAAACCGGAAGATTTCAGCGTTCTTATCGCGCAGCAGGTAAACCTGATCAAGAACGGGCAGCCTTTCAAGATGAGCAAGAGGAAAGGCAGTTTTATAACTATGGATGAGCTTGTGGAAGAGGTCGGACCTGATGCGGCAAAGTACTTCTTTATAAGAAGAAGCCTTGAGAGCCACCTGGATTTTGATATAGACCTTGCAAAGAAGCAGTCTGACGAAAACCCTGTGTTTTATGTGCAGTACGCGCATGCAAGAATCTGTAATGTCATTGAGTTCGCAAAAACTTCAGGGGTGGCGCTGAAACCCGCGAAAGAGGTTGACCTGCCTCTTCTTAAGGAACCCGAAGAACTTGATATTTTAAAAAAGATAAACACGCTCTCGGACACGCTTGAATACGCGGCGCTTAATTACGAGCCGCACCATTTGCCGAAATTTCTTGAAGAGCTGGCAGGGCTGTATCATTCGTTTTATGCTAAGCACAGGGTGGTAACGGAGAACAAACCGCTCTCGGAAGCCAGGCTGGTGCTCTGCTCTGTCGTAAGAAAAGTTCTGAAGAAAGGTTTGGATTTATTGGGGGTATCTGCTCCTACAAAAATGTGAAAAAAGATTAAACAGATTAGGGAAAAGCGATTAAACAGATTTCAATATTATTTTTCGAAAGATCTTTAAGTGATGACACCGATCGTTGTGCCTGTTTCACCGATGCGTATTGTTTATCTGTGTAATCGCTCAAACCTAATCTG
>JBAXDA010000185.1:0-3906 GCA_037141215.1 Candidatus Firestoneibacteriota bacterium
TAGAGTACCCGAACATATTTGCTATAGGCGCAAAGCCCCTTATTACCCTGGCATTGCCCCTCTGTGTCATGTTTTCAATACGGCCCCTTCTTGAACTTAAGTTGCCGATAACCTCTCCCATATATTCTTCAGGGGTGGTCACTTCAACATCCATAATGGGTTCAAGTAATATAGGATTGGCTCTCTTAAACCCGTCTTTAAAGGCCATTGAACCTGCTATTTTGAACGCCATTTCAGAAGAGTCAACATCGTGATAAGAACCGTCAAGAAGAGAAATTTTTAGATCTATTACAGGATAACCTGCAAGCACCCCGCCTTCGGCTGCTTCTTTAATGCCTTTGTCTATCGCAGGAATATATTCCCGGGGGATTGAGCCGCCGACTATGTCGTTCACAAACTCATAACCTGTTCCTCTTTCCATGGGTTCAAGCATGATAACGCAATGGCCGTACTGACCTTTACCGCCGGTCTGCCTGATGTACTTGCCTTCGGCTTCCATTTTCTTTGTAATTGTTTCTTTATAGGCAACCATGGGTTTACCTATGTTCGCTTCAACATTGTATTCCCTTTTCATTCTGTCCACGAGAATTTCAAGATGAAGCTCGCCCATACCAGCCATAATGGTCTGCCCGGTTTCCGGGTCAGTCCTGACTTTAAAAGTCGGATCTTCGTCAGAAAGCCTGTTAAGCGCGACACCAAGTTTATCCTGATCTGCCCTGGTCTTGGGTTCAATCGCAACCTGAATAACGGGATCAGGGAAATTCATGGATTCAAGAACTATAGGATGATTTTCATCGCAGAGAGTGTCTCCGGTCGTTGTGCCTTTAAGTCCGACCACCGCGGCTATATCGCCGGCGTAACATACTTCTATATCTTCTCTCTTATTAGCGTGCATTCTTAAAAGCCGGCCTATCCTTTCTTTCTGTCCGGAGTTTGTGTTGTATATATAGGAGCTTGAAGTGAGGTTGCCTGAATAAACGCGTACGAAGGTAAGCTTGCCTACAAACGGATCCGCTATAATCTTGAATGCAAGCGCAGCAAGAGGCGCATCATCCGCCGGAACCCTTATCTCTTCTATCAAGGTCTTGGGATGCGTGCCTTTCATGGGCGGCATATCAAGCGGAGAAGGAAGATAGTCAACCACGCAATCAAGCATGGGTTGAACACCTTTGTTTTTGAAAGAAGAACCGCAGATAACCGGAACAATTGAACAGCTGATAGTAGCTTTTCTGATGGCCTTTCTAATTTCTTCTATCGTAATTTCTTTTAGTTTTCCTTCCAGGTATTTATGCATAATTGCATCGTCAAAATCCGCTACAGTTTCCAAAAGCATGTGATGGTATTCCTCAGCCTGTTCTTTAAGGTCTGCAGGTATCTCTCTTTCTTCGAACTTGGCCCCAAGCGTATCTTCAAGCCATACAAAAGATTTCATGAGAACCAGGTCAACTACTCCGACAAAAGTATCAGCTGCGCCTATGGGAATCTGAAGCGGAATAGGCCTTGCGCCAAGTTTTTGTTTTATGCTGTCAACGGACATGAAGAAATCCGCCCCGACTTTATCCATTTTGTTAAGAAAGGCCACTCTTGGAGTTTTATACCTGTCAGCCTGCCTCCATACTGTTTCTGACTGTGGCTCAACACCGCTGCAAGCATCAAATACTACAACCGCACCATCGAGCACTCTCAAAGACCTTTCCACTTCAGCGGTAAAATCAACGTGCCCGGGAGTATCAATGAGGTTAATTCTTTTGCCACGCCAGAAACTGGTAATTGCCGCAGAAGTAATTGTAATGCCCCTCTCTTTTTCTTGCACCATATAATCAGTTGTCGTATTGCCTTCATCAACATTTCCTATTTTATGAATCACTCCGGAATAGTAGAGCACCCTTTCTGTTGTTGTCGTTTTACCCGCGTCAACATGGGCTACAATTCCGAGGTTTCTTGTATTTTCTAAACTAAATTCCCTTGCCATAACATTCCTTTATGCTTTATTTATTTCTAATTCTCTTTTTTTAATTTACCTTACCATTTAAAGTGAACAAAAGCTTTGTTGGCTTCGGCCATCTTGTGCATATCTTCTCTTTTCTTAACTGCCGCACCGGTATTTTTCGCCGCGTCCAGAATTTCATTCGCAAGTTTTTCTTTCATGACTTTCTCTGCTCTTGCTCTTGCGGATTCTATTATCCATCTGACTGCGAGAGAGGATCTCCTTACCGGAGAAACTTCAACGGGAACCTGATAGTTCTGCCCGCCTACGCGCCTTGCTTTCACTTCCAGCATCGGCTTAACATTGTCAAGCGCCTGCTTAAAAATAACCATTGCATTTGCGTTGTTTGATTTTTTGCTTACTAACTCAAGCGCGCCATAAACAATTGACTCAGCCACGCTCTTCTTGCCTTCTTTCATTATGCTGTTAATAACCCTGGTGATTACTATGTCGTTGTACCTGGTATCGGGTATTGCTTCTCTTTTTTTTACAAAACCTTTTCTAGGCATTACTCTTTCTCCTTGAAAATATCTTTATGCTTTTGCAGCAGCGGCTGCTGCCGGTTTTTTAACATCTGTTTTTGTGGCTTTCACTCCGTATTTCGACCTGCTTTTATTTCTTCCCGCGACTCCGGAAGCATCAAGAGTGCCTCTGACTATGTGGTAACGGACTCCGGGAAGATCTTTAACCCTTCCACCGCGCACAAGGACTATAGAATGCTCGTCCAGATTGTGCCCGACACCGGGTATGTAGCTGATTATTTCGTAACCGTTTGATAATCTGACCTTAGCAACTTTACGCAAAGCGGAGTTGGGCTTTTTCGGTGTAACGGTATACACCCTTAAACACACTCCTCTCCTCTGAGGGCAGCTGGTCAAATGTTTTGATTTTGACCTGTTCTTGACTTTTTCTCTTTTTCCTTTTACAAGCTGGTTGACTGTGAACAAACTTCTATCCTCCTTAAAATGCCGGGGGTTGTTTTCCCTTGCGGGGACTTGCAGCCGACAAAAAAACCCCGGCTCAACAAATATACCGGGGAAAATAAAAAACAAAAAGGCGGGGTGGAATCCGCCTTGCCAGCATAGCTATTTCATACGGAAGCTATACTAACTCATCACCCCCAGTGTACTTAAAAATATTTAGAATGCATTATACAAAAAATACAAACCTTTGTCAATACCCTTTATTTTATAAACACATTTGAAGCTCGGGAGAATTTAGAACTTCAACTGATTACGCAAAGACTCATTTGCCCTTGCGTAATCAGCACTTTTAAGCTACTGGCCGGTAGGCAAAATTATTCTACCGGTACTTCTTCTTTTGACTCGGCTTCTTTATCAGCTTTCTCTACTTTCTCTGCTTTTTCCAACTGAATTGTTCTATAAGCAGGAGCTCCCGTGCCGGCAGGTATTAAGCGGCCGATGATAATATTTTCTTTCAAGCCGACAAGATTATCTACTTTTCCGATCGTTGCGGCATCGGTCAGAACTCTTGTAGTTTCCTGGAATGAAGCAGCCGCAAAAACGCTTTCTGTGGAAAGAGAAGCTTTAGTGATTCCCAAAAGAATAGGCCTTGCCATTGCCGGCTTGCCTTTCTTTTTCATAATTTTTTCGTTCTCTTCCTTAAACAAAAGCCTGTCAACTTCCTGCCCCACAAGAAACTCTGTATCGCCGGAATCTTCTATCCTCACTCTTCTCAGCATCTGTCTGATAATTACTTCTATGTGCTTGTCATTTACTTCAACGCCCTGAGACCGGTAAACTTCTTGAATATTTTCAAGCAGGTATTCCTGCGTAGCGCTCTCCCCTCTTACCTTAAGAACATCATGGGGATTTACGGGACCGGAAGTAAGAGGGTCTCCCGCCTTAATCTTTTCTCCGTTTGTAACCAGGAGAGGCTTACCCTGGGGAACAAGATAC
>JBAXDA010000186.1:0-3902 GCA_037141215.1 Candidatus Firestoneibacteriota bacterium
TATAATGTCCTTTATTTAGTTGCAATTTTCTGCTAATATTATTCCGTGAAGATAATAAGAGCAACAGATAAAAAGCAGCTTGCTTTATACTTTAAGAGGCTAATTTCAGCGAATAGCAGAGTAGAAGCTGTTGTAAAATCCATCATACATGATGTAGCCAAAAACGGGGACAAGGCTCTATTTAAATACAATTACAGGTTTGACGGTTTTAAGTCAGACAAGAATAACCTTAAAGTCACAAAAGCAGAACTGCAAACAGCAACAAAGTGTGTCGAGAAAGAAGTAATAGACGCTATATTGATAGCAAAAGCCAATATATGTAAATTCCATTCAAAACAACTCAAACAAAAATATGAAATTAGCGTAAATGGAGCGCTAACCGGTATAAGG
The DNA here is from genome assembly GCA_037141215.1 of Candidatus Firestoneibacteriota bacterium. Taxonomy (GTDB): domain Bacteria; phylum Oederibacteriota; class D2-FULL-39-29; order D2-FULL-39-29; family CAIOVX01; genus JBAXDA01. The sequence continues at coordinate 391 of JBAXDA010000186.1, forward strand.
TATCTGCCTGTCTCATCAGCAGGTTTGTATGTTCCGGGAGGCAAGGCTGTTTACCCCTCCACTGTTCTTATGAATGTGCTTCCTGCAAAAATTGCAGGTGTTAAAAGAATAGTTATTTGCACACCGGCAGGTAAAGACGGAACAATTAACCCTGTTGTATTGGCGGCGGCAAAGATCTGCGGAGTGGAAGAAATATATAAAACAGGCGGAGCGCAAGCAGTGGCGGCGATGGCATATGGTACCAAGCTCATTCCTAAAGTTGATAAGATAACGGGACCGGGAAATATTTTCGTTGCAACAGCCAAGAAGCTTGTTTTTGGACAGGTAGGAATAGACAATATTTCCGGCCCTTCCGAAGTGCTGATAATCGCGGACAAATACGCAGATCCGGAAGTGACCGCGGCGGATATTCTTAGCCAGGCTGAACATGACGAGGATGCAACCTGCATTCTTGTAACTGATTCAAAAAAACTTGCCGCGGATACGCTTGCGGCTATTTCAAGGCAAGTTAAGTCTCTTCCAAAAAGAGAAATAGCCGATGCTGCACTAAAGAGAGGATGCGCTGTTCTGGTTGAAAACATGAACGAGGCCGCGCAAATATCAAATACTTTTGCCCCAGAACACCTTCAGATAATTTCCCGGCATGACCGTCAGATCTTCAACCTCATTAACAACGCCGGCGCCGTTTTTCTTGGAAAGTATTCACCTGTTGCACTCGGCGACTACATTGCGGGAACAAACCATGTACTTCCGACTTCAGGAACTGCCAGGTTCAGTTCGGGTCTGGGAGTTGAAGACTTTATTAAACGCATAAGTTATGTGAAATACTCAAAAAGCGCGCTCAAAGATATTTACCCGTCCTTGAGGAGTCTTGCGGGAGCAGAGAAACTGGAAGCGCACAATAAAAGTGTTTCCATAAGGCTATGAAGCCGAATGAATATTAAAAACCGGCAGACTTTCACAAATGAGGTGAGAATGAAGACAAGAAAAGCCAATATAAAACGAAAAACCAAAGAAACTGAAATACTGATAAATCTAAAGCTTAACAGCCTTGGCGACTATGATATTAAAACAGGGGACGAATTCTTCGATCACATGCTTTCCCAACTTGCAAAGCACGGCAATCTAGACCTCGCTGTAAGGGCAAAGGGCGACGATATACCTGACGCGCACCATCTGGTCGAGGATGTCGGAATTGTTCTTGGAGATGCTTTTAAAAAAGCCCTTGACGATAAAAAGGGCATAAATAGATATGGTTTCGGTTCTGCTCCAATGGATGATGCCCTTGTTGCGGTATCCGTTGATTTTGCAGGAAGGCCGTTTCTTGTCTATAACTCCATTCTGGAAAAGAAAAGAATAGGCTATTTTGATGATGATCTGGCGGAAGAATTTTTCAAAGCCTTTACCATGTCATCCGGGGCTACCCTCCATTTGCACAAGATTTGCGGCAAAAATCCGCACCACATCCTTGAATCAGCTTTTAAATCTTTTGGCAGGGCCATAAGAGAAGCTGTAACTGTAACCGGGAAAACTATTCCTTCCACAAAAGGCAGTCTGTGAAGAAAGTAATTGCTGTTATTGATTATGGCATGGGCAATCTATTGAGTGTCAGCAAAGCCCTTGCCTTGATGCATAAAGATGTTATAGTGACAGACAACAGGATTAAGATAATGGATGCTTCGGCGATAGTCCTGCCGGGTGTAGGGGCATTTAACGACGCTATGAGGAATCTTGCCAGGCTTAAGTTAGTTAAACCCGTACAAGATGCGGTTGCGTCAGGGAAGCCGTATCTGGGCATTTGTCTAGGTCTGCAGCTGCTTTTCACAAAGAGCAGGGAAAACGGTATTTGGGAAGGACTTAACATAATTAAAGGCGAAGTCTTATGCTTCCCCAAAAAAGCAGGGCTAAAAGTGCCTCAGATAGGCTGGAACAGCATAAAAAAAGCAAAAAAATGCGCGCTTTTTACCGGCGTAAAAGACAACTCTTTTGTGTATTTTGTCCACTCTTACTACGGTGAGCCGGAAGATAAATCTTTGATCTCGGCCTATACGGTATATGGAAAGAAATTTGCCTCAGCAGTAAACAGGGACAATATCAATGCGGTACAGTTCCATCCGGAAAAAAGTCAAAAAACAGGATTGACAATACTCGGCAACTTTGTCAAAATGATAAAATAATATGCTGATAATCCCCGCAATAGACATACGAAAAGGAAGATGTATCAGGCTGGCTCAGGGCAACCTGAGGGATGAAACTATCTTCTCCGAAGAACCCGTTTCCGTAGCCAAACTCTGGCAGCTTAAAGGCGCGAAGATGATCCATCTGGTTGATATCGACGGCGCTGTAACAGGGACACCAAAAAATATTGATCTCGTTTTAAAAATCGTTAAAACTTTAAGAATTCCCGTAGAATTTGGAGGCGGCATACGAGACATGGAGACTCTTGATAAGGTAATGAATGCCGGCGTTGAAAGGGTAATACTGGGAACTTCTGCTATATCTTCACGTGATTTTCTAAAGGAAGCCGTGGATAAATATAAATCTGCTATTATGGTAGGGATAGATGCCAAAAAGGGCATGGTTGCGGTTAAAGGATGGAAAGAGGTAACCAATAAAAGAGCCTTAACAATAGCAAAAGAAGTGCAGGAAATAGGAGTGCAGACCATTATGTTCACTGACATAGAAAAAGACGGCATGCTTTCCGGTCCGAATTTTAAAAGCATTAAAGAACTGGCGCAAGCGGTAAAGATGGAAGTTGTCGCCTCAGGCGGGGTCACCACAATGGCGGATGTAGAGCATCTCTGCGCAATGGCAAAATACGGAGTTTGCGGAATGGTAGTTGGCAAATCCCTTTACACGGGAAATCTTGACCTGAAAAAAGTAATAAAATTTGCAAAAGAATATCAACCTGCCGACAGAAGGCAGAGAAAGAAGAAAATACAACGCAAGGCCAAAAAAGGCGGAGGCAAGTAAGTTGCTCGCCAAAAGAATAATCCCCTGCCTTGATGTCAAAGACGGACAGGTAGTCAAAGGCATTAAATTCCTCAACCTCACGAAAGCGGGCGATCCCGTTGACTGCGCTAAGGAGTATGACAGGCAGGGCGGAGATGAACTCGTTTTCCTCGATATCACAGCTTCCCACGAAGAACGAAAAATCATGATAGATGTGGTAAGAAAGACCGCCTCTACAATATTTATTCCTCTGACCGTGGGAGGAGGTATTAGAACGGTATCAGATATAAGAAGCCTCTTGAATGCCGGGGCCGACAAGGTTTCAATAAATACCGCGGCAATTAACAATCCCGATATTATAAAAGAAGCCTCAGAATTGTTTGGCAGCCAATGCATAGTAACAGCCATAGATGCGAAACGCGTTGCAGCGGGACGTTGGGAGATCTTCACTCACGGAGGGCGCAACAGAACAGGCATTGATGCCGTCAAGTGGGCAAAGAAGGTCGTAAAACTTGGTTCCGGAGAGATTTTACTCACAAGCATGGACGCAGACGGCACAA
>JBAXDA010000187.1:0-3884 GCA_037141215.1 Candidatus Firestoneibacteriota bacterium
GGTCCAGACATCTTCTACGTTTCTCGTATGTCCGCCGCAGGCTGAGAAAAAATAGGCCGAGATAACTTTACCTTCACAATAGATCATCTCTCCTCTTGTCGCCTCCACGGCAACAGTTGTGTTCTTGTGCTCGTTGAAAACACCGTTATAGGCCTGGCAGTGCACATCGCTGCAAATGTCGGCATTTTCGTGGGTTTTTTCTTTTATTTTTTCGTACACATAACTTCTGGCAACTACTGCCTGAGCTTTTAAGGCTTCAGGATTTGAGAATGCGGCAATCTCAGACGGAACGACGCTAAAGAGGTACTCGTCCAAAAGGACAATGTTAACTATATTAAGAGCTCTTCCGGAAGATGAAAGTTCCAGTGAACCGCGGAAACCACGGTCCTGGTTTTTTGCCCAGAAGTATCCTTTGTTTAGCGTGACATCAAAAACGGTGAAGGTGGACTTCCTGTCCCGGCATTGAAGAGAAATTACACCGTCTTTAGCCGCCGCCTGCTGATACACAAGCTTATTGTTGCTGTCTTTGATTGAGATCCCGCCGTCTGTTTCAATCCTAACCGCCTCTTCCGCCGGAACTTCTGCCACTTCTTTGCCTTTCACAAAAACGGAGAACTTGGCTCCGCACTTTAATCTCAATAAATTTACACCTTTGAGAATACTCACTCGGACAGCAGGTTCGGTTTGTTCTTCTTTGATCGGCTCAACGGTAAGACATTTCGACGCCTTCCTGGCCGCCTCCCTGAGTTCCTCTTCTTTTTTCACCCTTACTGCTGTTTTTGCCGTGAGTTCCTTGATCTTGTCCCGGACTAACTTGTTATCCGGTTCAATCAGGGACAGTACCCTGAAGTTTTCAAGCGACTGGCTGTACCTTTCCTGCTTTTCAAAAATGACTGCAATTTTGAAGTAGGCCTTATAGAGGCTGGAATCCTGTCCTAAAGCTGACTGATAACAAGGAAGCGCTTTCGCGTCTTCGTTAAGCGCCGAATAAACATCACCGAGCTTGTAATTTGCCGTAGCGAAATCCGGCCTTTCTTTCAATATTTCCCCATACTGTAAAGCAGCTTCTGCGAATCTTTTCAAGGCCTCGTAGGAAGCTCCAAGCCCAAAACCCGCGTAAAGCTTTACTGCCGGTTCACAGGGTTCTTTCTTTTCGAGCAGTTCCTTAAAAACCCTTATGGCTGAATCATATTCTCCATTGTGAAAACGACAAAGCCCAAGGTTCAGCTCCCTGAAATTGTCTTTTTTTATTTTTAGCGCTCTTTCAAAATAGTCGGCAGCCTGAGAAAAATTCCCCAGGTCCTTATATAGAACGGCAAGACAGGCAAGAACCGCGGCGTCTTCTCTCAGCCGGAGAGAAGACAGGTATTTTTCTTCAGCGGCCTTGAACTCTCCCTGATAATAGCAATTATTAGCTTCTTGGAAGAGCCGCTGAGGTTCATTCTCGCGGATAGTGAGCTTAGGAGAGCAGGAAGCTAATATAGCCGCCATCGAGACCAGGGAAACTGTTTTGATAAATGGTGAACTTGGCATCCCTATTCCTTGTTGTGAAATTATGAATCTTTCTGATTGATTATTTTTTGAGATTAAACTTGAAGGTTATTTTTCCTTCCTGATCTATCTGATTTACCGAGAGCGGAAGAGAATCAAATTTCCAGCTACGAAGCCACTCAATAACAAGCTGATCCAGTTCTTTTGAACCGCAGGTCTTAATGACAACAGGGTCTTTTACATCCCCTTTGGGATTAACCGCCATCTGGACCTGAACCGAACCTTCCACTCCCTGTCTTTTTGCCCAATCAGGGTAGCCCGGGGTAAATCTGTGGAGAATTCCCCGGCTCGCAATGGGTCCGGATATTTCAAGGCTGCCGTCCAGCATCCCCGGCTTCTCATTGTCCTCGCCAAAGCCTCCACCCATTACGGCGCCGTCAACCACGCCTTCGGTAATCCTTGCTGCCGCGTCTTCAATGCCTATAGGGGCTTCTTTTCGTAATTTAAGTATCTCTTCTTCGGTCTTCTTCTCAATCTGCGTTCTTTTTACAGCTTTTTTCACTTCAGGCTTAGCAATCGATTTTTGCGGAGCTGAAACTGGCATACCCGGCTTCTTCCCTATACTCGCTTCTCCTTTTTGACCGAGGCCCTTCCCGTAAGGCATCTCCCCCAACAAAGTTACTTCCGTAAGATAAACTGACTTGCCCGTACCGTGGATAAAATTGATGCCTGCCAGCGCAATTAAAAGCAGCCCGTGAAGCACAAGGGAGATCAGCAGTGTATATCTCAGACTATCGTCTTTCCTGTTCATCCTCTTCCTTCTTTCAATATTTCTATTTTTCTATCTTTCTATTTTTCTTTTCTCTTTTTCTGTTTTTCTGTCTTTTTGTTTTTTTGTCTTTCTATTTTTCTGTTTTTCTAGTTTTCTTTTTTATTTTTTCTGCAATTTGTTCCATTTTACGAAGGTCACTTACACTCTTCCATTTTTTCTGCCACAATAGCAAGCTTCAAAGCGCCGGCTTTTTTTGCCGCGTCCATAACTGAGACTACTACTCCGTGGTAAACTTTCTTATCCGCATTAATTATTACAGTTTTTTCTTTTTCAGTCTTTAACCGGCTCTCAAGCAAAGTTGGAAGGCTGTTCAAGTCCGTTTCTCTGTCGTTTATAAATATCCTTCCGTCTTTTGTTATTGAAACGGTAATGTTTCTGGCCGGGCTTGTGTCCACCGTAATCGCTGCCGGAAGCTTTACATTTATACCTCCCTGCAGGATTAAAGGCGTGGTAACCATAAAAATGACCAGCAGAACCAGCGCCACATCAGTCAGCGGCGTAATATTAATCTCGGCTATTATTTCATCTTCCGCCTTATATCTTCTCATTTCCCCTCCATCCGGTTCTTTAGCTTCTGAGCGCCGGGCTTTCAAGCCGGCTTAATACTATTTCTTTATAAGATCAATGAACTCGGCGGCAGTATCGTCAAAAAATACTACGGACTTCTTCATCGTCCGTACAAAATAATTGTAAAATATCACCGCGATAATTGCTACGAAGAGCCCGGCGGCTGTGTTTACAAGAGCTTCCGCGATTCCTTGAGATACAACTGCCGGCCCGGCGGCCGAGTTCTGCGCTATTGAAGTGAACGCATTCATAATACCGAGTACAGTGCCAAATAGCCCAATGTAAAGCGAGATATTGCCTATTGTACCTACTATTCCCAGGTTTTTTTCTAGTCCAACCATTTCTTTGTCAACAGTCCTCAAGGCAAGATCGCTAAGATCTCTCTTTTCCAGTTTATGCGAAAATATTATTGTTTTTAAGACGGTTGTAAGGGGTGAGCTTACTTTAAAGAAAAGCCATTTTGTCCTATAGTTCTCGCAATATTCCAGCGCATCTGAAATTTTGCCGGCTTCGACATAGCCCCTCACCTTGCTCTTTATTTCCTCCAGCACGGCCGGTTTAATTCCCTGAAAGGCCCTGAGCCTTTCCAGAATTACCGTGATGGAGATAACGGAACAGACCAGCAGGATTGCTATAACCGCCCCTCCCTGGATAAGCATCTGAAACATGCTCATATTATTCATAACTTTATTCCTCCTTTAAAAAAATAATTACACTGATAATAATCTTTTCGGGTTTAACCTTTGGTATTAAGCCCTCTATTTTTAGACAATTCCAACATGCTTTTGTTCCGATGGAACCTTAAACCTTAAAACCTTGAACCTTAAAACCTTTCAGCTCCCTTAGAACCTTGCCTTCAAACCCGCGCTGAGCAAGACCCCGGCAAGGGTTTTGTCTTTTATGCTTTCACCGTTGTTGTTTAGAAGATTTTTCCCTTCGCAGAAGACAGAGAGCCAGCTTGAGAGCTCCTTTGATACTTTTCCGTCAAAACTCA
>JBAXDA010000188.1:0-3875 GCA_037141215.1 Candidatus Firestoneibacteriota bacterium
TCCGAATTCCTTAACAAGGTCTTTTTTCCAAATAAGTTCGCCGGTAACGGAATTGAGACAGACTGCGTGGCACATGGGACCCAGAGTAACAAGATATTTAGAATTTACCGCGGGTACTGTCCGGGACATTCCGTGGTTTCTTTTTACTTTTACGGGATACGAATACCGCCAGATCTCCTCCCCGTCAGCCAGGGAGAGGCATCTTATAGCATCCTGCTTTTTTTCCTGATCGTAGTCTATGAAATAGACACGGCCGTTCAAGACTGCCGCGCCGGCGTAGCCTTCCCCGGTCTTGACGCGCCAGAGAACGGCAGGTTCATCTTTGCTAAAACTTTTTTTATAACCTTTTTCTAATGATGTATTGTCGCGTTTATTTCCTCTAAAACCTGACCAGGAATCCGTCCCAGGGGCTGGCTTCCCCTTTCCCCGGGAAAGTAGGCCGGGTTTATCAGCCTGCATCTCGCTTATGCCTCCGGGCGGGGCATCTGTTCCGGGAACACGGAGTTCCATGCCTGCCGGCTCCCGGCCTAAATAGAGGAATAATAATATAAGCAGGCCCGCAAGCAGGGCAAGAAAAGGAAAGATGGCGGGAAATATTGTTTTCTTCATACTAGGAAGTATTTTACAGGAAAAAACACGAATAAACAACTTCGTTTTAGCAGTGTCTTAAAACATCCCTGGGGGTCTATCGTACCCATACGCACAATAGACTAAATTTGTATGCTGTAATCACTCTGCGATTCAAGATTTAGGAAAAATGATGAAATAGCGATACTTGCTGCGGAATAGCCTGTTATAAGGCGGGGCGGCAAATACATTTTGCCGCCCCGCTTGAACTCTCAAAAAACGCTCACACTTTCTCTTTTAAGCTAAAGAACTTTCTGCGTCCGCTTTTTAACGCCGTTTAGGTTTCTTACTTTCCTGTAGTTTTTCCTGCAGGTTTACTTGCAGGAGCAGGCGCTGCTGCCGGCGCGGCTCCTTCAGCGCTCATAGCTCTGGCATCACTGCCTAAATAAATCGTGACTACTGCTACAGAGGATATTGATTCAACAAGCGTCGGGTTTGCCGGATTGTTTTTAGAGGGCTTGCTTACCTTCGAATTGGTTGTATCCGTTACTATCGCTACCTCATCATCAACATTAATATTGCCCATATTGGTAAGGGGCTTTCCGTCTTTTATGAAATTTTTTCCCCAGGGTATCTCTTTTCTATCCCGCCAGATTTTTCCGGGCACGGGATCAAGCCCTACCTCTACCACGCCTATTCCTCTGCCTGTCACCGTGAGCCTGTTAACTCTGCCTTTTTGAACGGTTTTTGTATTCGGAGGAACATCCAGAGAAAAAGCGGGCCAGCAGATCAGCACGCCTAAAGCAAGTACAAAAGCAATCAGAAGCTTTGACATAAACACCTCCCGGAAGTTATTTCTTTCACCGTAAGATACAGCCTATGCTCTAATTATACTTGATAGAAAAATGCAATTCAACCAAATCTGTTATGCCTCCCGACAGCGTTATTCCGTCTCTATATATAGATACGGGGCCTTTGAAGCATCTCTGCCTAAAGGTTCATATAATAAATAATGACCTTTGGGATGCGGACTATCATAGGTCAGAGCCGAGATTGCCGATCTTACCTCAAAAACGGCATTGTTTTTTATCCCCGCTTTAAAATAATCCGTAACATCATAACTGAACCATCTGGGAGAATCCGCGCCGTTATAGACACCGCTCACAAAGAGCAGTTTGTCAACCGGAGGCTGCGTATTCCAGCAGACCTGCTTTTTGGGGTCAATTTTAAACCTTTCAGGCACGGAATAGACTTCCATAACCGGATAATATGGCTTACCCGGAACAAGAGCATAGGCTCTGAGTTCAGCTTTCTTTACTTTTACCCCGCCGGGAAACTTGCCAAGAAGTTTGAAACTGAAAATAGCCCTGTTCTCCCAGAAACTGTCGTCATAATGAGAGATGCCGAGGGAAATTGCTTTTTCGGTTTGATCGTCGCCGCCGCCGCCGCGAGGTCCGTAGCCACCGGCATATTCAGGGGTAATTTTCAAACCCTTGCCTGTTTTAGGCTCATTATTAGAGCCGTCGATCTTATGGCTTTTTGCTCCGCAGAAGGGACAAAACCCGGCAAAAGCATCATGATAACCCTTTTTTGTTTCAGGGCAAACAATTGTTGGGGGAGTTTCCGGCAAGACTCCAGCCTCGGACGATGCCCCTTCAAGTCTTATATTATTAATGTAGATAACCGCTTCCTTGTTATTTCCTCTGAAGGCATAAACGCGTATATCAGAAATATCGATTGCACGCCGTTTGTCAACGGTAAGAATATCCTCTGAAAGTTTTATGGAGGCTGTGCCTCTGCCAGGTTTTAATTTGAGGACAACTTCGCCCATTTGAAGATACTTTGGATCAGGATCCGGCGACTCAGAAGTAAGCAGGGCGGCCATCATCTCATTAAACCTGCAATAAGAAGCTATACTGCCCCGGTCCAACAGCCAAAACTTTACGGTCTGTTCGCTCTTTTCCTGATTTAGATAATCAAATTTAACCTCATCGTAGCCGGCCCAGACATTTTCTTTCATGGCAGCGTTTAATAGTTCTCTCGGCTGACCGTCAAAATAACTTTCAACTCTTGACCTCTTGATTTCAAAGTAGACGAGCGAATATTTTTTATCGGAAAAACTTACCTTCAACCACGGACTTTTATCGGCTTCCGCAAACTCGTGAGCCGCGCCTTTCATATTTCTAAAAACCGCAGGACTATTCGCGTCCTTAAGGGATAAGAGCTCCGCGGTTTTTCCAAAAAGAGCGCCCGAGAACAATACCGCTAATGCCAGGTAATATGTTTTCACTTTCCTCCTTCCACTTCGCGCTAAAGCGATTAACCCGTTATCAAAAGACTGCGAATAATAAAGCCGGACAGGACCTGCGGACGCGGCGGGTTATTCTTGTTCCAATTAAACTATCTGATTCTCCCGAGAAGCTCTTTCGTCATATTGAAGAGGTGTTCAGGCTCGTTGGGGTTTCCCGTTTTTACAAGAGTCCTGTCCGCGCCGGCTTTTATCATTTTTTCAGCTTCTTCAACGCTTGCGGTGTGGGCTAAAATTTTTATCTTTCTGAATTTCTCCTCGTCCCTCACAATCCTCAAGACATCAAGACCCTTCACCCCCGGCAGCAGCGTATCCAGTATTACAAGGTCAGGGAATAACTCGGCTAATTTAATGCCGGCTTCCAGTCCATTCACAGCCGTTTCTATATCAATGCTCTTTGCTTTTGCATTAAACATTTTTTTTAGCAGCCTGAGCAGCGGCTCCCGGTCGGCTACCACCAGAACACGGAATCTTCTCGGACCGTGCTTTTTTATTGCTAACTTACACTCGGCGGCAAAATCGTGAACAGCTTCCCTCTCAAACCTCATATGTCCGCCGGCAGTTTTTGCGGACTTTATTTTACCCGCCTGAACCCAGTTGCTGACGGTCTCTCTGGAAACATTGAACATCAGGCACAGGTCTTTTGTTTTATACTTTTTTTCCATATCGCCCCTTCCGGCGTCTTTGCTAAATGATAATACAGACTTCAAATATTGTCAAGTTCTAACTTGAAAAGGCAGAAGAACCGGCAGAAAGCCCAAATTTTTCTTCTATATGTCCTTATTTGTTAAGTGTTTTTCTGTTATGCGAGGAGGGACCGACCCATCGAGAGATACTTCTTTAGGGACAAAAAAACACGGGCTCTTCAGCCCGTGTTTGGCAAAATATCAGACCGCGGCCTAAGACTGCTCCGCAGACTCCCGCTCTAAATCGAACCCTTTTTAATCCTGTCGCTTGAGCTTTCCGCTCCCACAAGAGCAGCTTCGGCTTTTACGAGTAT
>JBAXDA010000189.1:0-3858 GCA_037141215.1 Candidatus Firestoneibacteriota bacterium
GCTCGCGAAAATACGCGTCTATTACCAGGCGCTCATAGACCGTGCCTATGCCTTCATCCATATCAAGCGGAGCTACGGTTACATTGCGTTCAATGAATTCCAGCAGGTTTTTTTTATCTTTTTCTGTTATCATTTTTTTATCCCCATTATCATATCTTTCACTAAAATAGCCAGAACATAGACCGTGGTAGGAATATACATCAGTCCCCAAACCAAAAGCGCCGCGAGGTTCTTTATTGGTTTCATTCTCCCTCCAAAACCACTTTCACAAATTACTTATATTTTAAGCTCCGGCAATATACCTGACGCCTGTTTTAAACAGCGACGGATAGTGCATCATTATATTGGTGTAGGCCATATTGGCCAGAGGACAGAAACAATGTTCATCTTTTATTTCTTTTCTCATTGTTTCCGCTGCCGCGCCTTTCCAGATACGCTTAAAGTCATAATTATTTTCGCGGAGATTACCGGCAGGTTCGGCCTTGATACAACAGAACCAGACATTGCCGTCCGGCGCAAGCTGGGCGGTGGTTATGCCGGCGTAACAGGGGATTATTTCTTTTTTCTTAAGCAGGCTTTCCTTCAGGAGGCTGTAGTACTGGAGCCGGACCGCCCTTGCCAGCCGGCCTACGCCTTTAAACTTCCGTCTTTTGAGTTCGGCTGAAAGGAAATCCACAATCTCTAAATAATCTTTTGTTTCCGGGGTTATGTCTCTCGTCTCCGTCAGAAGTTCGCCCCTCTGTTCGGCAATTTCGGTTATGTAGGAATCCGGCTCCAGGGCCGCAAGCTCCGCATAAATCTCCCTGAACCTTTTTACATTGAACTTGCTTATGACCGTATGAATGCCCAGCGTGAAATTCTTGGCTTTAATTTTTCTTAAGGCGGCGTAAGTTTCCAGGGATTTTGCGTAATTTCCCGGCACGCCTCTTATCTCGTCGTGCTTTGCTCCAACTTCATCCAGGGAGAGATTAATAACTATGTTTGATTTGCCGCAGGAAGAAACAAGGCTCTCAACTTTCTCTGGAATATTCTGCGAGAGTATGCCGTTCGTCGGTATATTAATAACGCCCGGCGAGCATCTTTTGTATAAACTCTTTACGATATCCACGGTATCTTTGCGCAGAAAAGGCTCCCCCCCGCTGATAGTAACCCAGTACGGGGAATTACCGAGCGAAACAAATGTCCGGTCAAACTCCTCCAGGGTAAACTCCTCCGCCTTCCGCTCCCAAATGCCGCAGGTCTTACAGCGCGAGTTGCATTTATAGGTCACGCTGATGGTATAACTAAACGGCATGATTTTCGGGAATCCGAAAGAACGAAAGGATCTATATAAGGGTATTTTCAATAATTGCTTCAGCATAAATACTCCGACAGTATGATATTTACAATTTAACGATTGACGATTGACAATTTGATGTAGCGCTTTGCGCCGGTCTTTCAGACTATATGATATCACGGCATAACCACAACAAACAGCCAATCTGCCTATAATTTCTTTGTTGAATCAATTCTTTCCCAGACAACCGGGTTCTTTTTGGCTATGTAGTAGTCCCACATGCCGAGTAAGCGACCGAGGACCTCCAGAAGAACAGTTATTTTTGTGTATAATATCTCTTTAGGGGTCCATTTCATATTCTTAAGCACCAGGCCGATTATCCTTGTGCCGCTCATGCTGGACGCCGCATAATTCTTTGTTTTTACTACCCAGAGGTGTCCGCAATAGATGCGTCTCCGCTGTTTTAAAAAATCCCTGACCGTCAGGGGCGCGCGGTTGTGTACCACCGCTGCCGGGCAGTACCTGAGTTCATAGCCTTTGCTCTTAAGCTCCGCTTCAATGCTGAGTTCATCAACGGCAGTTTCGGCGGGAATAGGCCCAGTTACATTCCTGAAGGCGATCAATTCCCCCAGTTTGGGATGTTTCAACGCAAGTTCGTGATGCAGTCCCCAGAGCAGATGAGCGGCAAAACCCATTATAGTCCGCGCGTCATTTACCGGGACAGGATGCCCGCCGGTCATGCCTACTTTGGCTTCCAAAAAAGGTTTAACAAGTTCTTCTATGGCGTTCTCTTCGGGGCGGGTGTCTCCGCCTGCCACTACCAGTACTTCTCCCTTTGCTTCTTTCATGAATAAGTTTATTGCAGAGGCTTTGCCTTCGCGCTTCGGCTGAGAAATTAGCCTTATTGACGGATTTTTCGCAGAAAATTCCCTGACAATGACTTCTGTTCCGTCAGTACAGCCGGAACAAACTACTACTATCTCAAGAATCGCGACCTCTTTGGTCTTTTGCCCCAAAAGCGAGGCGAGAGTTTCTCCGATGATTCCTTCTTCATTGTAGGCCATTACTCCGATTGAGGTTCTTATCATATTTTCGGCCTCAGGAATCCGAATACTCCGATGATAACAGCCAGCGTTAGAAGCGATATTAGCAGGCCGATATAGAATATTTTTTTACCATAAACAAACTCAACTTTATGCTCTCCTTTGGTCAGATGCACCGCGCGCAAAGCCCCGTATGCCTGGAATATTTTTGTTTTTTTCCCGTCAACAAACGCTTCCCATTCCGGGTAATAAATATCGCCCAGCACGAGCATGCAGTCCACGGGAGCTTTTGCCGTAAGGACAACTTTGTTCGGGGTATAGGAGGCTATGTTCACCTCGCTACCGTTTATATTCAAGGGTTCTATCTTTTCTCTTACTTCCTCCTCAAGGATAAGTGTTTTTATGGGATTAAATTTGGGATCATCAAACTTCTTTGCTATGGCTTCCGCACCTTTCAACGCCAGGATCTCCCCTGCAAGGAAAGACCTGGGAAATACCATAGCGCTCTCATAAATATTCACATTGCCTTCGTGAACAGCTTTTAAGAGCGGGTGATTTAGTTTTTCAAGTGAAAGCAGATACCTGACATTCAAAAGGCCGAGGTAGCTCAACTTACCTAACGCGCCCTGTTGCAGCATATCATTAAAATTTTTCAAAGGAGCGCTGTGGTAGCCCTGTATACTTTCTATTTTTTCCGACATGTACCAGTTGCTCATGGAGAGCTGCTGTCCCATAGGGAAAACCCTGTACGGTCCCTTATTTTGCTGTTTTTCCATAAAGGAAAGTATTTCGGTTTTTGTGGGATCCTCGCTGATCTTTTCCACAAGTTTGAACTGTCCCCAGAAAAGCAGCATATCTGCGGCAAAAATAACCGCAAGCATTCCGGCAAGCAGGGCTTTATTCAACTTTCTCATAATTGCGAGCACGACCGTGCCGGCGGCCAGCGAGAATATCAGGAAAAATTTCAGCATGTCTTCAGAAATCATTTTAAAGATTTCTGAAGCGTAATTTCCCAGGTAAGGCCCGGTAAACCTGCTCTTTATCCCCTCCCACTTCTGTAGGGCAAGGATGGTTCCATTCTGGTCGGAAGAGAACCCAAGATAGACAAAGAAGGACAGACCGGCAAGGGCAGCAAGCAGGGCATAAAAAGCCTTGCGCCCTTTCTGCTCCTGCACTCCCTGTTTCCCCGTGACCAGCCCCGCCAGCAGATCCAGCCCGTAGGCCGAGAGAGTTATCATGCTGAAGGCGAAGTACGCAAGCCATCTTGAAGGATTCCTGAACCCATTGATAATAGGTATTTGATAAAGCAGCTTGTAAATAGGCGTAAACCCGCCGAATGCCATTAGCAGTATAAATACCGAAAGCAGCACAAAGAAGAGTACGGCTTTCTCTCTGAACCTGAAAAAGACCGCCGTGAGCACCAGTAATAAGGGGACTATGCCAAAAGCGGTCGTAGACAGCCAGAATGGACTGTGTCCCCAATAAGTCGGAGGTATCAACCCGAAAAACCTCGGATAAATATAAATCAGGACTTCTGTG
>JBAXDA010000190.1:0-3850 GCA_037141215.1 Candidatus Firestoneibacteriota bacterium
CTGCGCTCTTGGCCTTAGTCCACCCGGGCTATGAAGTCATGATTCTGGAGCTGGCAAAATCAGTACTTGAAACAGCCGGCTACCTGGTTGTTCCGGCGAGACACGGCATAGAAGCGCTCGCGTTGGTAAAGGAAGCAAAGCAGAAAGGCGAGCCCATTGACCTTATGATACTTGATCTTACGGTGCCCAGCGGTATGGGCGGAAAAGAAACTGTCTTTAAACTGCGCGAGTTTGACAAAATGACTCCGGTTATTTGCTCAAGCGGTTATTCCAGAGATGAAGTAATGTCTGATCCTGCCAAGTTTGGCTTTGCGGACAAGCTCCCCAAGCCCTATCGCGTGAAGGATATGCTGGAAGTCGTGGTCAATAACCTTTAATGAGGGACAGCTATTAAATAGATAGACGATAGACAGTTAGTGAACTCGCCGGTCATTCCACCTTAAAATCTGGATTCCCTTTGGCATTTATTGTATACTAATTCCTGCGATTCATTGCGCAAGGGACTTAAAGATTACATGTCCAAATCCGGAGGCAGGTTAAATGCTCAGGTCTAAAAACTTTGATGTGATAGTGGTCGGCGGAGGCGTTGCCGGTGTTGCGGCAGCTCTGGAAGCCTCAAGGTCAGGCTATAGTACCGCGCTCATCGAAAAGACGATAATCTGGGGCGGCATGGCTACCTCCGGGCTTGTGCCCATATATGAGCCGCTCTGCGATGGAAAAGGGCGACAGGTAACCTTCGGCATAGCCGAAGAGCTTTTAAAAGTTTCTATTAAGTACGGGCCGGAAACACTTCCTGCCTGCTGGTCCGGAAAAGGTTCAAAGATAAAAGTGGAGTCTGAGGAGATAACGGAGTACAGCGGGATGGACAGAAGGTATTATACCCTTTTCAATCCGCATTCCTTCGCGCTCGGGCTTGACGAGGTTCTTGAAAAATCCGGCGTAGCCCTCTGGCTTGATACATTGGCCTGTGAAGTTGTTTTAAAGGGAAACAGAATTGTCCGTGTCGAGGTTGAGAATAAAAGCGGGAGGA
Source organism: Candidatus Firestoneibacteriota bacterium (assembly GCA_037141215.1). Classification (GTDB taxonomy): domain Bacteria; phylum Oederibacteriota; class D2-FULL-39-29; order D2-FULL-39-29; family CAIOVX01; genus JBAXDA01. The sequence goes on from JBAXDA010000190.1 coordinate 1,031, forward strand.
TTGCCCTGGCAGGAAAGATGTTCATTGACGCGACCGGGGACGCGGACCTGGCTTTCAGATCCGGAGCCGGCTGCTCACTCCGCGGCAGTTACCCGTCTTTGCTTTATCAGTATGCGTCTCTTGATAACGCTGTTTCTGCCGCGAAAGCGAAGAATGCAGGATACCTTATAAAGGGGCGCTCTGAAGGAGCGAGGGAGTTTGGGAACGGGTATAAGGGAAAGAAAGGGATCTTTACCGGTGTGACCGGCAGGAGTGTCAGCGAATTTGTTATGGAGAGCAGAAAGATCGCGCGGGAAGGCCTTTTGAAAGAACAGAAACTGCGCGGCAAGAATAATTTTTATCCCGTTACTCTTCCGAGTATGCATCAGATAAGGATGACAAGGAAGATCAAAGGGCTCGAAAGCGTAGAAGACAAGATGAAAAATAAATACTGCTCTTCCTCTGTTGGAATGGTCTCGGATTGCAGGACGGCCGGCGCAGTATGGGAAGTCCCCTATGGCTCGCTGATCCCTGAGAAAGCGAAGAATCTCCTCGTTGCCGGAAGATGCATTGACGCCGGCGATTACAGCTGGCAGGTAACCCGTCTTATACAGTCAGCTGCCCTTACGGGCCAGGTTACAGGGCTTGCGGCAGGCCTCGCGATAAAGAAGAAGACTTCTCCGGGCGCGCTTGATGTGAAAGATGTGCAGAAAGCGCTCTTGAAAAAACGTATAAAAATACATATTTAACCTGCTATTAGTTATCAGCTATTAGCTATTAGCTTATTAGTCCGCCACTTTAGTGGCGAGATTTCGCCCCGCCCTCTTTAATCAAGCAGACCTACCGGTGCGATAAAACAGCTCGGCGGATGAGTATCTTGTTTGCTTTGGCATTGTTGCCAGTTGCTGTTCAATGCAGATAATATGCAGTGGTACTGCAAAATATCAGTTGACTAATAACTTCTTGTGTGTTATTGTTTATGGCATGAAGAGCAAATACATCCCAAGAGATATTACAGTGGAGCTTAAGGAAAATATAAAGCAGTTTTCTGTCGTAGCTCTTACTGGGGCAAGGCAAACCGGGAAAACAACGCTTTTAAGACACATACTTAAGGGCGGCTATGAATATTACGACCTTGATGATCTTGATCTGCAGGATAGAGCCAAGCGTGATCCCAAGCTCTTTTTGAATTCATTAGCAGAAAAAAGCATTATAGATGAGATTCAGTATGCGCCGGAATTATTAAGGTATATAAAAATGAAGGTGGATGAAAAGCCGAGAATCAAAGGCAGGTACATTTTGACCGGCTCGCAGCAATTCCTAATGATGAAAAATTTATCAGAAACACTTGCAGGTAGGGTAGGTATAATCAACCTGTATCCTTTATCAAAAGACGAGATCAATAAACAGAACAGCTTAAGGGATTCGTTTACGGAGGCCTGTATAAGGGGTACTTACCCGGGGCCTGTAACAGAGAAGAAAATGTCTTCGGCAAGCTGGTACAGAAACTATATTCAAACATACATTGAGCGGGATGTTAAAATACTCTACAACATAGGGGATCTAAGGGCCTTTAATCATTTTATTGCCTTGCTTGCCTCCAGAGTCGGACAGCTTCTTAATATGAATTCAATATCTGTCGAGCTTGGCGTGGCGGTAAACACAATCAAGAGCTGGTTATCCATACTGGTAGCAAGCAACATAGTATATTTACTGCATCCATATTACAAGAATATCGGGAAGAAGCTTGTAAAAACGCCGAAGGTGTATTTTGTTGATAATGGACTTGTGTCTTATATTAACAGAATAACTACGGCACCGGCTATCTTTTCAGGAACTCTTGCGGGACCTCTATATGAAAATTATATTATAATGGAAATCTTGAAGAAGTTTAAGAATCAGGGGAAAGATTATGAAATAATGTTCTTTAGGGACCACGCAGGGCTCGAGGTGGATCTGGTTATAGATAAAGGCGGCAAATTGATACCTGTAGAAATAAAGTCGGGCATATCGGCTAAATATAATACTGCCGATAATATCGAGAGATTTGTTAATATGTATGACAAAGAAAACATAGGTATGGGATATCTCGTTAATTTAGGCAATAAAGTTGAGAGAATTTCCGAGCATGTTAAGACTGCGGTAAATTTTGATTTTATTGAGAATTAACTGCTATGAAATGGCAATAAAATGGCATCGATCAGTTAAAAAGAAATAAATTAAAATAGAAAACCCATATTCTACAACACTTGCCGGGGTGGCGGAACTGGTAGACGCGTTCCATAATGTAAACTGTAATAATTAGCAGTGGTTGAGCGAAGCGAAATCCTGTTTATTAGGATTGAGCGGAGCGAAGACCGCGCGCAAGGGACTTAAAATCCCTCGATCTTCATGGTCATGAGGGTTCGACGCGTTCCATAATGTAAACTATAATAATAAGCAGTACTTGTTCGTGCTGAGGTTGCGCAGGCGAGAGTAGCGAAGCCGAGCTGCCGAAGCGGATTACGAACAAGTATTCCCTAAAGTAATATTCATTCGCCGGGGTGGCGGAACTGGTAGACGCAAGGGACTTAAAATCCCTCGATCTTCATGGTCATGAGGGTTCGATTCCCTCCCCCGGCACCAAAAAGTTTTTATAGGATATTCAAGGAATCGAACTACTTCATGAGGGTTCGAGCGTTCGACAATGTATATGAATAATGTTTAGCAATACTTGTGAGCGGTGAGCAGCGAAGCAGCGAACCGGCTTGCGAGCAAGTATTCCCTCCCCGGACACATATAATCCCCCTGAAGGGAATCTCACCTCATCTCAATATTTATTGGTCATTCGGGTTCTCCCGC
>JBAXDA010000191.1:0-3850 GCA_037141215.1 Candidatus Firestoneibacteriota bacterium
TCACGGTAGAGGCGGCCAAGGAGTAGTAACAGCCGCAGAACTTCTGGCATCTGCCGCGTTTTTTGACGGAAAGGAAACACAGGCATTTCCTACCTTTGGTTCCGAGAGGATGGGAGCTCCGGTGGCTTCATTTGTCAGGATTGCTGACAAAAAAATCAGGATAAGGTCACAGATATATGAACCTGATTATGTTATTGTTCAGGACCCTACGCTGATAGGCACGGTGGATGTTTTTGCGGGGCTGAAAGAAGGCGGGCTGGTTCTTATAAATACCGAGAAAACACCGGAACAGATGAATTTGAAAAATCTTAGCAATGTCAGGACAATCCCCGCTACCCAGATAGCTCTTGAAATCCTGGGCAGGCCCATACCAAATACGGTTATGCTTGGGGCGTTTGCCGGGCTTACTAATCTGGTTACCATGGAAGGCATAAAAAAAGCTATGACACAGCGGTTTAAGGCAGAGATGGTGGACAAGAATATGCAGGCAGCTTTGAAATCATTTGAGATGATTAAAAAGTAATCTAGTCAATTAAACTAAAATATGGAAGGAGCGCAAAATGGCGTATAGAGCAAAAAATATTCTAATAGGCAAGCCGGGCACCTCAATGGCAAACAAAACCGGCGGGTGGAGGGTTTTCAGGCCTTTATATGATAAGGCGAAATGCACAGCCTGCGGGATCTGCAGTATGTCCTGTCCGGATGGCTGCATTTCAGGCGACAAGATAAAGAAATACGATCCTGATTTCGATTATTGCAAGGGCTGCGGTGTCTGCGCAAATGTCTGCCCGGTTAAGTGTATCAGCATGGTTAAGGAGGACAAATAAATGAAGAAAGTAACGGAAGGGCTTAAAGCCGTTGCCGAGACAGTGGCGCTTTGCAGGCCGGATGTTATTTCGGCTTATCCAATAACTCCGCAGACCCATATTGTCGAAGAGTTATCTTCAATAGTGGCAAACGGGAGATTGAAGACAGAGTTTATTAATGTTGAATCAGAGTTCTCAGCCGCCTCGGTGGTAGTCGGGGCCTCGGCAACGGGAGCAAGGGTTTACACCGCAACATCTTCACAGGGGCTCCTGCTCATGGCAGAGGTATTGTTTAACGCTGCAGGGATGAGGCTTCCTATAGTAATGACGGTGGCCAACAGGGCAGTCTCTGCGCCCATCAATATTTGGAATGACTGGCAGGATGTAATGACCGTCAGGGATTCCGGAATGATCCAGCTTTTTGCAGAAGACAATCAGGAAGCCTGCGACATGCATCTTCAGGCTTATCAGATAGCCGAGAACCACGAAGTAATGCTTCCGGTCGTGGTAAATATGGATGGTTTTATTCTCACCCATGCGTTTGATCCTATTGATTTTCCGGAGCAGGCTGATGTTGATAAATTTGTAGGCAAGTATAAACCGCTCGAGCATCTTGATGTAAATAATCCTCTGTCTTTTGGACTGATGGGAGGTCCTGACCGGTATCTGGAATCAAGATACGCAATGGAGATGGCCATAAACGCGTCCAAGCCGATAATAAAGAAAGCAGCGGATGATTTCAAAAAAGCCTTCGGCAGATATAACGGAGGACTTATAGAAGAATACCAGACCAAAGATGCAGAGATGATTATTGTTTCTCTGGGCTCAATAGTAAGTTCAATTAAGGATGTTGTTGACGAACTCAGGGCTAAGGGCAAAAAAATTGGCGTTATGAAGATAAGGTGTATGCGTCCTTACCCCGGCGAAGAAATAGTCAACTGTCTGAAAAATGCAAAAAAAGTTGTCGTAATAGAGAAATGTATTTCTCTTGGCGGGCCGAATACCGTGACTTCCGAACTAAAGTCTGTTCTTTACAGCCTGGAGAAGAAGCCTGAGGTTTCAAATTTTGTTCTGGGCTTGGGCGGCAGGGATGTAAAACTTGAGCACTTGAGGTCCATTATAGAAAAAGCCGAAAAAGGCGTCAGGGATAACGAGTTTATCGGCCTTGACCAAAAATTAGTGGAGGAGATGGATAAATGACAGTACAAACCGCGGAAAAAAAGTTATTCTACTCCGGACATACAGCCTGTTCAGGCTGCGGTCTTTCTTTGGGCGCGAGGCTAGTGCTTGAAGCTGCCGGTCCGAACATAATGCTTGTAAACGCCACCGGGTGCCTTGAAGTGTTTACTACCAGGTCTCCTCAGACTGCCTGGGGCGTGCCCTGGATACATTCTCTCTTTGAAAACCAGGCTGCCGTAGCTACAGGCGTCTGGTCGGCTCTTAAAGCCCTGGGAAGAGAGAGTGAAGCAAGAGTTATTGCCATGGGCGGCGACGGAGCTTCTGCGGATATAGGTTTTGGCGGAATATCCGGCATGTGGGAAAGATACGACGACATACTCTACATATGTTTTGACAATGAAGCCTATATGAACACAGGCATTCAGAGAAGCGGGTTGACTCCTTTTCACGGCGCAACCAGCACCTCTCCGGCAGGAAAAGTAATACCCGGGAATCTAAAGCAGAAAAAGAACATACCCGCAATCGCGGTGGCGCACGGCCTGCCCTATGTGGCGACAGCAACCGTGGGCTATGTTAGAGATTTACAGAATAAAGTTAAGAAAGCGCTTGCGATCAAAGGGCCGAAATATCTGCAGGTCCTTGTTCCCTGTCCTTTGGGCTGGGGGCATGACAATGCGCTCGCCGTGCAGATGTCAAAGCTTTCCGTTGCCTCCGGGTTAAATCCGGTCTATGAATATGAAAACGGAAAATTGACCTCGGTGCTGACTACAAAGAAAGTTCCGGTAGAGGATTATCTGAAATTTCAGAACAGGTTCAAGCATATTGTAAAGGACCCTGAAATGCTGAAAGAGGTACAGGCTATAGCAGACGCCAACTTTGAAAAGTTTAAACTGGCGCCAGCGGTAAAATGAAAGAACACGAGCACTCGGAACATGAACACGGGGAGAGCTGCGGCCTCGGCCACGGCTCTCCCAATAAATTGAGGACGGCTATCGGCAGGAATCTGCTGATAGCTGTTTTTATTACGGCTCTTATATTTCTGGTTGAGCTTGCCGGTGGTTTCCTCACCAACAGCCTTGCTCTTATTTCCGATGCGGGGCACATGTTCGTTGATGTAGCCTCTCTGCTTCTTAGTATGTTCGCTATCTGGTTCGCGCAGAGACCGGCAGATAAGAAACGGACATTTGGCATGTACCGCATTGAGATACTTGCGGCGCTCTTTAACGGAATCTCTCTGGGGCTGCTTTCTTTCTTCATATTTTACGAAGGATATCAGAGATTTTTCGCGCCGGAAGCAGTAAAAAGCGTTCCCATGATTATAATTGCGTTTGTCGGACTTGTTGCGAATATTGTCTCCGGACTTATTCTTCACAATGACAGTAAACACAATATCAATGTCAGGGGAGCCTTCCTGCATGTACTGGGAGACGCTCTTTCTTCCGTGGGAGTAATTGTAGCCGGCGCGGTAATATATTTTACCGGCTGGTCTAAAATTGACCCTCTTATCAGTATCGCCATTGCGGTAATAATCTTGAAGGGAGCGTGGGGTCTGATAAAAGAGTCTCTTGATGTCCTGCTTGAGGCAGTCCCTGATAAAGTTGACCTCGAAGGCGTAATCAAAGAGATCGAACTTATTACGCAGGCAGAAAAAGTTCATCATGTGCATTTCTGGACCATAAGCTCAAATGTTTACGCATTAAGCGGGCACATAAAGGTGGGAGACATGCCTGTTAGTCGTACAGAGAAACTGACGGAGGAAGTCAGGGAGAGGCTGAGAAACAAGTTCAGCATTGAACATGTAACGCTTCAGTATGAGTGCAATGAATGCTCGGAAGATACAGGCGCAGATGGCGTGGACGGGCAGA
>JBAXDA010000192.1:0-3844 GCA_037141215.1 Candidatus Firestoneibacteriota bacterium
ATATACCCTTTGAGAATTACAGGTATTTTATGGAGCAGTTAAGGAAAGTTGTGCTTGAATCGGAACAGAAGGTTTAACAGGGCCCGCGTCACGCAAGCTGAAGCATGCGCCTACCACAGTTTAGTGCATTCACACCTTGATGAATCGCTCTTGCTCCGGTAGCCGATCGGAATTAGGCTGCGTCACGCAAGCTGAAGCATGCGCCTACCACAGTTTAGTGGCTGCACGGCTTCGCGTACATTACTGTAAATGAATATTTTAGTGATACCCGTAGGGGTATCGCCTGAGTCACGCAAGCTGAAGCATGCGCCTACCACAGTTTGGTGGATGCACACCTTGATGAATCGCTCTTGCTCCGGTAGCCGATCGGCATTAGGCTGCGTCACGCAAGCTGAAGCATGCGCCTACCACAGTTTGGTGCAGTTCACGCTTTAATGAATTGCTCTTAAGGCAGTTAATTTAGGAACAAAAGGCTGAATAATTGGAATTGGAAATAAAGACAAAAAAACGCGAGACGGCCGGCTCCCTGAGCGTCGTACTTGCCTGCGCCATCTGGGGCTCCTCTTTTTTTATGGTAGAGGATATAGTCAAGCATAATATCCATCCGTGGGTTCTTACCACGGTCACTATGACGCTCTCTTCGCTTGTGATGCTGACAATTTCTCTGCTCGCGGGAAAAAAACCTTTCAAAAACTTCGGGCAGGGAATTACTCTCGGCGTAATGCTTGCGTTCATTCTGCTTCCTCAGGGCTTCGGCTTGCAATATACCACAGCCTCGAATTCGGGCTTTATCACCGGCCTGTTTATTGTCTTTGTCCCTTTCGTGAACTATTTGTTTTTCAAGAGAAAACCGGCAAAGGAAGTATTCATTGCTATTCCTCTAGCCCTAATTGGACTCTGGATGCTGACCGGGGGAATCAGAGGAATAAATCTCGGAGACGGCCTTACTCTGATAACAGCGGTTGCCTGCGCGTTTCATGTGCTTTACGCCGACAGGTTCATAAAGAGCGGGAGCAATCCGCTCGTCATCTCCTTCCAGCAGTATGCGACTGTTGCTGTGGTAGCCTGCATAATGGCGCTCTCTTTCGGAAGGCTTCCGGAAACCTTTATTCCCAAAGTAGGACTTATTATGGCCTATCTTATAATATTCCCCAATTGTATCGCGTTTTTCCTTCAATTCTTTGCGCAAAAATCAGTTGCCCCGTTCAAAGTGTCTTTGCTTTTCCTTTCAGAATCAGTCTTTGCGGCTCTTTTCTCCTGGACTCTCGGCGGAGAGGCCTTCATTCCGCTGAAAGCGGCGGGAGGAGCGGTCCTGGTCTCTGCAATGGTCCTTGCGGAGCTGGGTTCCCTTAAAAATACTGCAGAGCCCGGATAAAAAAAAGAGGGGCGTTTCCGCCCCCCTAAAAGTCTGCCTTTAAGCCTCCAATCATCCAAACATCCAACCATCCAACCATCTGTTTTATTTGATTTCCGGCAATTCCTTCAAAGCGTCCGCAATGCTTTTCTCGTCCAGTTCTATATCCTGCATCTTTCCTGAAAGGAAGCTCTCGTAAGACGCAAGATCGAAATGGCCGTGGCCGCTAAGATTAATAACTATGGTTTTTTCTTCTTTGGTCTCCCTGCATTTAACGGCTTCATCTATCGCTGCCTTGATGGCGTGCGACGATTCCGGCGCGGGCAGGAGACCTTCGTTCTTAGCGAACAATATGGCAGCCTCAAAACAAGGTATCTGCTTGTAGGATCTGGCTTCCACAATTTTCTTGTTTACCAGGTAACTCACTATGGGCGAGTCTCCGTGATATCTCAAGCCGCCGGCGTGAATACCGGAAGGCATAAAGGTATGTCCGAGAGTGTACATCTTCATCAGAGGCGTCATTTTGGCTTCATCGCCCCAGTCATATCTGTACGGGCCCTTGGTCAAGGTCGGGCAGGCCGCCGGTTCAACAGCAATGAACTTTATATTCTTGCCTTTGAGTTTGTCCGCGACAAAAGGGAATACCGAGCCGGCAAAGTTTGAACCGCCGCCGACGCAGGCCGTGATGATATCCGGATATTCTCCGAGCATTTCCATCTGTTTTTTGATCTCCAGTCCGATTATGGTCTGGTGCAGGCAGACATGGTTCAGCACGCTTCCCAGGCAATATTTTGTATCGTCGTGGGTGGCTGCGTCTTCAACGGCTTCCGAAATGGCAATGCCGAGAGAGCCCAGAGATTTGGGATCTTTCTTCAAAACTTCCTGTCCCGCATGGGTAAGCTTTGTCGGGGAAGAGTGAACTTCCGCGCCCATCGTCTGCATATAGATTCTTCTGTAGGGCTTCTGGTCATACGAAACCTTTACCATATATACCGTGCATTTCAGCCCGAAGAACTGAGTGGCAAAGGACATTGCGCTTCCCCACTGTCCCGCGCCGGTTTCGGTCGCCATCCTTTTTACGCCTTCTGCTTTATTGAAATACGCCTGCGGTATCGCGGTGTTGAGCTTGTGGCTGCCGGCCGCGGAGACGCTCTCGTTCTTGTAATAGATTCTCGCAGGGGTTTTTAAGGCCTTCTCGAGATTGAAAGCCCTGCAAAGAGGCGACGGACGCCATACTTTATATGCCTTGATAATGTCATCGGGAATGGGTATCCATCTCTCGGTAGTAACTTCCTGTTTTATGAGCTCCATGGGAAAGATAGGAGCCAGATCTCCCGGGCCTACCAGCGTTCCGTCCGGCTTCAGCGAGGGCGGGAGCTTCTCGGGAAGGTCGGCAAGAACATTGTACCATTCTTTCGGCATATCCTTTTCGTTGAGTATTACTTTGCTTACCTCTGACATATTATCCTCCATTAAACAAGACTAACTGGTATTATATAGCAAAGGGATTGTCAAATGCAAAACAATTTTAGGATGACAATAGGCCGCGCAAAAAGCTTTTGATGGAAAAGATATTTGGTTTGTTGTATATATAGATAACTATTGCCGGGAAAGGGAGGAATAAATGAGAAGAATTCCCATAGTGCTGGCCTGTCTGCTGCTTTTCACGGGAGCGGTTTCCGCGAAAAAACTGATACCTCTGGACATTGAAAAAGGGCAGATTTTTGATGATGTTACCGAAATGGTGGATGTTTCGCTCTCCGAGGAAAATGTCGGAGAGAAGGCTACAACAAGCATTAAGGCGTTTTTCCCCGCGGAGGGAGGCTGGGCCGGGCTCTGGATGCCGAAAAAATCCGCCTGGGAAGGATTCAAAACCCTCACCTGCTCGGTTTTTAACGCGAGCTCCGCTCCGGTGAAGATTTCTTTTGTAATAAAAGACTTGCATCATGCCGGGGGAGCCAGCGGCAGGGGGAACGAAGGCTGGGAGATGCGGAAAACCTGGTGCGTGCTTCCTTATGACCTGAAACCCGGTATGAACGAAGTAAAAATTGAGCTGGCCGGAATTAAAACGCAGGAAGGAAAACCGGTAAACTTTAGCAGAATCTTTCATTGGGGCTTTTATTACAAATTCTTCCCTGAACTAAAATGGGAGGAGAAATCCAAGGAAGGCCTCACTCTTTTCATAAGTAAGCTCAAACTGGAAGAATAATGAAATTCGTAAAACTACTTCTTGTTATAATCTTCCCGCTCCTCCTTGCGGCCGGAGAGAACAATAAAGTACTTATTGTTGTAAATGATAATTCTCCCGAGTCGCTTGAAGTCGGCGCTTATTACGCCAAGAAAAGGAATATTCCCGAATCGAATATCTGCCGCATAAAAACCTCAGACGCCGGAAGCATTGAATACAAGGATTATGTTTCGCAAATCGCGATTCCCGTAAGGAACGCCGCAAAGTCCGGCATACAATATATAGTAATGACTTACGGCACT
>JBAXDA010000193.1:0-3813 GCA_037141215.1 Candidatus Firestoneibacteriota bacterium
AGAAAAACAGAAAATAAAAAGATAAAAAACCAGAAAAATAGAAAAACAGAAAATAAAAAGATAAAAAACCAGAAAAATAGAAAAACAGAAAATAGAAAGATAGAAAGACAGAAAAACAAAAATAGAAAGATAAAAACAGAAAAAGAAAATAACAAAAACAGAAAAATAGAAATAAAAATGGCAAGTATTGTGCAGATGTGAAATAGCAAGAACCAGGTTTATATTGGAATTCCTGCCTTTCAGTTTCCCAAACCCCGTCATATGTGAAATCCCATGCTGAATTATTTGCAATGATTAAACTATACCCGTTGACTTCAAGGTAATGCGTCTAATATAATTTCAACAGCAAAAAAACGGTAAGGAGAGTATGTGAAAAAATCAGTCCTTGTGTTATTGTTAGCTGCGGTTGCAGTTGAATTGTTTTCTGCGGTGCCCTCTATGCTTAATTTCCCCGGGAAACTAACAAATACTACCGGAAATCCTATAAGCGGTATCAAGACAATTGCCTTTACATTCTTTGATGCTGAAACAGGAGGCTCACAGAAATGGACAGGCTCGTATTCTGTCAATGTAGAAAAGGGCATCTTTAATGTAGTTCTGGGTTCCGGGGCCTATCCATTCTCTCTGGCGCTTGATTTTAGCCAGGATTACTGGCTTGAAATGAAGGTTGAGAGCGAAGTCCTTCTGCCGAGACAGAGAATAATGAGCGTTGCCTATGCAATGCGGTCGGAATTTGCAAACAGGGCCGAAACCCCAATGGTAATCTCAGGTAGAGGCGATATAGATGAAAATGTCTCAGAAAAATTGTATTTCCAACTTGCAAAAATGCCAAGAAACATAACCCTTTATCTTTATGGTGAAAAATACAATACACAATACTATACGGAATTAGCCGCACATGATCATGGCACCACTGGCACTGCCAATTTAGCCCATTCACATAGTGTTTCCCATGGGCATTCAATACTCCTTGATGGATCAGGAGGATCTATTGGTGTATGGGGTGCAATTCGAGGAGGTTGGGTGCAATCCTTAATTAGCACAGAAGTTCCAAATTCTTCAAGCGCTTTGTCAGATCATTCTCATTCAACTTTTACAGCTGGTGTGAGCTGTGCAGTAGCAATAACAACTTCACAGAAAATGTTTCTTAACGATATGCGAATATTCTGCGATGGCGAGAATATTTCTAATGAGGTTACAGGCGCTTTTCTTAGCAAAACTTCTTTGACGAAGTTTGGTGATGGCACACAAAATCATCAGTTTAATACGACGGCAGGTTCCGGTCCGATGGATATTACGAGTCAGATAGCAACTGTAGGTCAGCATTACTTTATTTTTAAGCAATCAGGATTGAATCAAGGTGGCAGGATACGCTATTACTTGTATGTAACTTATTGATGACGTTGACTGCTTTATTTTTTTTCAGCAAATTAAACTTTAAAAGAAGACAATGCAGAGTACAATAGGCTTTCTTGTGAGGCTATGAAAAAGTATTCCAAAGCAAAGCAAATTATTATATAATAATTAAATGAATACTAAAAAGATAGGCACAATCAAATGTTGCATTTGCCAGAGTGAAACTGTACATGTTTCATCAAAAACTGCATTATCTGATTTGTTTGAATGCTTGAATTGTGCGCATGTTTTTTATGCCTTTAGGCCTGACAAGAAGGTGTTAGATGATCTGTATGCTGACGAGAAGTATTATGATGAAGGTCCTGGGATAGAAAAAAAAGCCGAATATTTGTGGGAAAGAAGGTTCTACAGCATCTCAAAGTATATAAGATATTTCAATGGCAACATTCTTGATGTTGGATGTGGAAAAGCAGTTTTCCTAGACCAGGCAAAGAAACAAGGTATGAGCGTATTTGGCACTGAATATTCCGAGTACACTTCAAAATACGCAATAGAAAAATATGGAATCAACCCTATTCTAAAAGATCTCCTTAGTGCAGAATTCAAGAACAACTTCTTTGATGTTGTCTCGTTTTGGCATGTTCTTGAACACCTGTACTACCCATCAAAATACATTCAAGAAGCATGTCGCATAATGAAAAAAGGCGGAATACTGATTGTTGAGCTACCGAACAAAGATGTAAGAGGAGTAGATATAGATAACCAGATAAAGCAGAACCAAACACATCTAAACTTTTTCACGGAGAAGAGTATCAAAACGCTATTGTACTCAAATGGTTTTAGGATTCTAAGTTGTTCATATAAGGATCCAAGAGACTATGCTGTTAAAATATCATCCAAAATTCATCATTTTATCGAAGAGAAAACAATAAGCGCAATAAATGTTCTTATTGGAAGAAACGTCGGCTCAACAATTCGTGTAATAGCAGCAAAAAAATAGTTTTCCTTGACTTTATCCTATCCATTCGCTATAATCTCTTAGACCTTTAAATCCGGGCCAGTGAGCCCGAAAAGGGGAAAAGATGCGAGTTTTCGTAAAAGGACATACTCTAAGCCTTATTTCACTTTATGTGAAGTAAGGCTTTTTCTTTTGTAAAATTAGAGAAGGAATTGAGGGGAAGATATGACGGAAAAGATTAAGAAACTGCTTGACGCGGCCGCAATAGAAAAAACCCTTGTAGAATTCCCCCGAAAAAGTGGACACAGAGAAGAGGTGGTGTTAGAATAGACGCCATCTCCGGGACGGAGGTGTCCAATGGAAGAGAAACAGGTAAAACGCAGGTTTGACAAGGCTTTCAAAGTAGCAGCAGTAAAAATGGTAGAGGACGGGCAGTCAATAGCAGAGGTCGCAAGAAGTTTGGAGATCCACGAGAACCTAATCTATAACTGGAAAAAGAAGTTGTCGGTAGAAGGCGAAAAAGCATTTGTCGGGCAAGGAAATCTGACGGAACTCGTGAGACTAAGACGGGAGATTGAAAGCCTTAAACTGGATAACGAAGTGTTAAAAAAAGCAATCGGCATATTCTCGGAAAAAGGGAAGAAAAGTACGAATTTGTAAAGAAATACGGCCGGGAATATGGAGTAACGAGGATATGCCGTGAACTGGAAATCGGGGATAGCGGATATTACGCCTGGCTGAAAAGACCCAAAAGCTGCAGGGCAAAAGAAAACGAGAAACTGCTTTTTAAGATAAGAGTTGTCTTTGCGAAGCATAAAAAGCGGTACGGAAGCCCGAGGATATTTGAGGAGCTTGACAAGCAGTATGGCGAAAACCGAATAGCCAGATTGATGAGAAAAAACGGCATAAGGGCGAAGCAGGCGAGAAAATACAAGGCAACAACTAACTCGAAGCACGATTATCCGATAGCGGTAAATATATTGCAGCAAAGATTTGTTGTAGTCAGGCCAAACGAGGTCTGGGTGGCGGACATAACCTATGTCTGGACCCATGAGGGCTGGCTGTACGTGGCGGTTGTTATTGACCTGTATGCACGGAAAGTAGTAGGATTGGCGATGTCAGCGAACATAGACGCGGAGCTGGCAAATGCGGCGCTGAACCAGGCGGTAGTAAGAAGGCGCCCTCCTACTGGGGTGCTGTATCATGCGGATCAAGGCTCGACGTATGCGGCTGACTCGCACCAGGAAATAGTTGCGAAGCATGGGTTGGTAATGAGCATGAGCGAAAAGGGCAACCCGTATGACAATGCTCCCGCAGAAAGTTTTTATGGAACATTTAAGAAGGAATTGATTTTTGACGAAGTGCTTAGAACTCGTTCAGAGGCAAAGGGCAAGATTTTTGAGTATGTAGAGGCGTATTACAACACGGGGCGCCGGCACTCGTACAACGGGTACAAGACACCCGAGCAGGCTGAAAAAGCATATTACCAACTTAACAAG
>JBAXDA010000194.1:0-3810 GCA_037141215.1 Candidatus Firestoneibacteriota bacterium
ATCCATAACCTTTTATCTTGTTCAGGTTCTGGACTATAGGGCCTGACCTACAAATCCCGTTGGCGGTAGAAGATGTTTTCTCCATTGGGTATCCAGAGGTCGCCATGAGTACCCGCAAAGCGACGGCTAATCGTCTTCAATAATCGGTGTCATCGTTTTCCAGTAGTTGTTATCAGTGTAATCGTTTTTCATTGCAACTTTTTCGCCTCTCTGCTCGTATATCTATTATGAGGAGACATTTATGCAGGATTCTCAATGCAAAAGACCGATTACTTTCCCGTATAGTTCTTGACGGGTGGATGTTATTGATATAGAATGCGTATAGCAAAGGGGGTGGAATATGCCGAATTACCATGAACTTTCAGACGAAGAATTGGTACAGCTCATAAATGAGAAAAATGATAAACGTGCCTATACCGAAATCATAATTAGATACAGGAAAAACACACAACTCCATGTTATAAAGCACTGGGGAAATGTAGTTCCTTTTCGCGATGCAGAAGACTTCGCTCACGATATTATTATTGAGATGAAAGAAAAGTTTTTTGACCGATATGACCCTGATAAAGCAAAATTCAACACTTATTATTGGCTTAAGGTCAAATCTAAACTGCTTACTCTCCACGAACAGAAAACAAAAGCAAAGGCAAACGAGCAGAGAGAGAAAGAGAATAAACCGAGAATCGCCGTTCCGGACGTAGTAAGATTGCCTGGGAGCGATTTTCAGCAGACCGAAATAGGACCTATGGATGAATCTCCTGAGTCTGCACTATTGTTGCACCGCAGTATCCTTGCCCGCCAGATCACAGAGGCCGTCTCAGAAGTTCCCAACGATAGTTACAGGCGTGCTTTCCTCTTAAAACTGCTTTATTCCGGAACCAATACTTATCTCGGAGAATTGCTTGGTATTCCGGAATCAACATTCAAATCCAATGTTAATAGAGCCGGGTTGATGGTGTTGAGGAGCATAAAGGACTATTACGATTACGATGCGATTGAAGTTGTTGGAGAAACATTGGATGCCTTGAACGGCAGGATTCTGGACAGGAAAGACATGTTGAGTAATATAAAAAATGCGAAAGCCAAACAAATATTTAGCGCCATACCTGACTTTACTACGATAGGGGATTTATGCGGTAAATTTAAAATCAAAGAAAAAGAGGTGATTCCTATGATGCAGAATGGCCTGGATGATATTGCGCCCGGCAAAAAACCCACAGGTCCCGGCGGTGGGCTTCCTGATTCAAAGAAGGAAGCGGCTATAGAAAGAGGTCTTGAAGCTGCGGCTTCAGGCAAGAAAAGGGCGAAAAGAAAAGCAAGGAGCGGAGGAGCGGAGGCCGAAGAATTAAAATATGAAGATTTTGGCCGTTTTGCATTTTCTATTTTCAATGATCCGCCCAAGAAAGTAAAAGAAAAGAGTTTAATTGAAGTTTATGAAAATTCTATGAAAGACTCAAAAATGTCTGACAAAGAAGTTTGCGCAAAACTTGGTGTAGCAAGCGTTTCCAAGCTAACAAAGATGCTTTTGGGCAAGGAAAAAGCAGAACCTGAATTCTATGAAAAACTTGAAAAACATGTTATTAAGGAATCCGGAGCTGTTTATGATGCTATTGGCGTGAAGCCGGAAAAAATTGACCCTGCCAATGCAAGGCGTCGCAGGTCTGCCGAGATAAATGATGAAGCGCAAAAAGTATTGAGGATAATAAAGGATTCGAAAGGGCTTTAAAAGCGCAGACCTAAAGGAGCCTTAATGCCGGATGAAGGCGTGGACCTTTACAAGAAAGCCCTTAGATATTTTGGGATAAAGCAATATGAAAAGGCGGGACGACTTTTTGAAAAGAGTCTTTCCGGCCTGGAGGCTTCCCGCAAAACGAGGGAAGTTGTTATTGCTCTAAAAATGGCTGCTATCTGCAACAGCAAGCTCAAAGCCTATGACCGCGCCGAAAGATTAATAAAAAAATCTCTGGAACTTGCGGAGAAAGCAGGCCTGCAGGAAGAACTCGGCAAAATCTACCAATCCTACTCTATTGTTGCCTTCAAGCGGGGAAAAAATAAAGAAGCCCTGGACTATATAGAAAAATCCCTCGCCTCCTTTCCCGGTGTAATAACAAACGCAGAAGACAAAAAGCAAAAGGAGAAGTACGAGTTGGGCCGCTGTATCAGCCTGTACGGACTAAAAGAATATTCCCGCGCGGAAACCTGTCTCCTCCGCCTTCACCCTGAGGTAGAGCAAAAGCAGCAAAAAGATCAGATAAAAGAATACCTGGCAATGATTTACTACGAAACAGGAAAAGACCGGGAAGCTCGGGAGCTTGTGGATGACCTGTTGGAGCGCGTAAAAGACCGTCCTTCCCTTTATGTCCTGAGCGCCAAACTGGATGGTGTTTGCGAGAGTTCAAACAGAGCCTGGATGAAAGCTGTTTCACTCTCGGAGGAAGAACTGGACAAAATAGATACAGATGATTTTAGGATTTCCTATATTGAATCAAGCAGAATTTACACTGACGCCATAGATTATTTCATAAAAGCCGATAAGCAGGAAAATATCTTCGCCCTAATCCAAAAAATCAAAGCCAGAAATATTTCGGAGAACCTGCCCTGGAGCACGGATCACTTCTCCGACCCCGCAAGTCTTATGAAAAAAGAATACCCACAAAGAAAGATTAATGATGTCCAGAAACATCTTGATCATACCACTGCCTGTCTGGAGATCTTTATGCAGGAAGAGCGGACGATTCTTTTTCTTATCACCGACCGTTTCTTCAAATATGAAGTAGTAGAGATAAAAAGCAGCGAGATCAAGGAAATTATTGAAAATATCATAGAAATTGTCGGCAATGTTGAGGAATCCCGTCTTTACAAAGCCGGTCTTGAAGAACTCAACGAAAAAGTCTTTAAGCGTATGCTGGCGGATGCAAAAAACTGTAAAAAATTGATTATTGTCCCGCATCAGCATTTTCACGGCCTCTCTTTTATGGCTCTGGCTGAACACTGGGATATAAGTTATCTGCCCAGCCTGGCGTCTATAAAACATATGAAGGACCGGAAAGAATCGGCGGAGTCTTGCTTGATTCTCGCCAATCCTGAGAAAGACCTTGAATGGTCCACTGAAGAAGCCCTTCGCATCGCGGCTC
The DNA here is from genome assembly GCA_037141215.1 of Candidatus Firestoneibacteriota bacterium. GTDB lineage: Bacteria > Oederibacteriota > D2-FULL-39-29 > D2-FULL-39-29 > CAIOVX01 > JBAXDA01. The sequence goes on from JBAXDA010000194.1 coordinate 3,135, forward strand.
ATTACAAAAAGAAAGATGTCTACCTGGAGAATGAGGCAACTGCGGATAAACTCTTGGATTGCGGCAGAAAATATGATGTTGTGCATATTGCCTGTCACGCGAAATATGATAAAGAAAATCCTGCCGAATCCTGTATCTTTCTCTCTGACGGAAACAACGAAACAGAGGCTCTAAATATAGAACGCGTAATAAATTCAAGACTGGGCAATCCTCAGCTTGTGGTCTTAAGCTGCTGCGAAAGCGGCCTCGGGCGTGTCCGCGGCCCCTCCGACGAAATGCTCTCTATCCCCCGCGCTTTTCTGCTCGCCGGGGCAAGGGGCGTGCTGGTCACCTTTGGAAGAGTGGACGACGAAGCGACTCACATCCTAATGGACACCTTTCACTTGAATCTCACCTGCGGCCACGATCCCGCCAGGTCTCTTCGTCTCGCTCAGGAAGGCGTCCGTAAAAAATACCCCCACCCGTATTTCTGGGCCGGGTTTCAATATATAGGGGTGTAGAAATAGAGGGTTGGAAGGTATGTTAATGCAGTAAACTAAAAGTGTCAGTCACGCCGCTTTGCGGTGGACGTGAGTTGTATTCTGAAGTGCGGCATCTATCTCGCCGCAAGGGGAAATATGTTTAGTAATTATTTCGGCATAAAAAGTTTTATGAATAACAACAACAGTGGTCCAAT
>JBAXDA010000195.1:0-3785 GCA_037141215.1 Candidatus Firestoneibacteriota bacterium
GGCCGCCCACGCCGTCCATAACGAGCAGTAGAATTTTGCTGGTATTCTTCACTGTGAGTGTTTTGATGAGTTTCAGGTCCATTATTGCCTCCATATTGCAGGAATATCTGATTATACTTGATTTCCCTGTGGTTTTTCAAATTAAATCAAAGTAATTATTGGTGTTTTGTTGCTGTATTTTCCCTGTTTTTTTGCTATATTCTCTAAATGCAAAATAACGCTGAACTTTACTATAAAAAGACCAGGACAAAAGACACTTTAAGTTATCCTAAAATAATAAGAGAAAAACTCATTCTCGGAGTCTTCTCCGACACACACAACTCCCCCGGCAATCTGAAAAAGGCGGCCGAAGAGGCAAAAGGTTTCGGCGCTGAAATATTCATTCACCTGGGTGACAGTTATTCCGACGCCAAGGCTCTCTTTGAATATTCAAAGCAGGTTTTCCGGGTGCCCGGCCTTTGGTGCAAAGAATATTCCGATAAAAAGATACCGAACAGGCTAATTCTTGATTTGAACGGCTTTAAACTGCTCCTGACTCACAGCGACCGGACAGCAGAACAGGACCTGCCTTCCGACAAGGATCCGCAAAAACTTCTTGCAGAGGAGAAAATTGACATCCTGCTGTATGGCCACTCGCATATATATGAAAGCCTGATCCGCGGGGATGTTTTACACCTTAACCCCGGAGCCTTAAAAGAACACGATAAACGCGCCGCGGAACCTTCGTACGGCCTGCTGACAATTGAAGGCAATAAAGCCAATGGCAGGGTAATGTCTTTGGAAGGCAGGATCCTTGCGGAAACAACCCTGTTAAAGCTATAAGCTTAACTACAGCCTTCAATAGCCTCGCATTTCTCCCTGATTTATGCTATAATACATCCGCTGGTTTTCGAATAGTTCTTCCAGGCATCAAAAAGCACGCAAGTAGCGTCTTTTGAAACCCTGCTTGAGGTCTAACTATCTCGCACTAAAACCCGGTTATCTTGATTTGACAGAATTATTTTTTTTAAAATGAGAGGAAAACAATGAAAAGGGAAAATATAAGAAATGTCGCTATTATAGCGCATGTTGACCACGGAAAAACCACCCTGGTCGACGCGATGCTGAAACAAACTAACGCGGTAAAGACCGTGGAAGACTCTCCCGATCTCATAATGGACAGCATGGATCTGGAACGCGAGCGCGGCATCACTATTAAGGCAAAAAACGCCTCGCTGGTTTACAAAGGCATAAAAATAAACATCGTGGACACTCCGGGACACGCGGATTTTGGCGGCGAAGTAGAGCGCACTTTGAGGATGGCCGACGGCGTGCTGCTGCTCGTAGACGCAAAAGAAGGGCCGATGCCCCAGACCAAGTTTGTTTTGAAAAAAGCCATGGAGCTGGGCTTAAAAGCCATCGTGGTCATCAATAAAATAGACCGCGTGGATTCCTATATAGACCAGACTTTAAACAAGACCTTTGATCTTTTTGTCAAACTTAACGCGAATCACCGCCAGCTTGATTTCCCCATAATTTACGCGTCCGGCCTGCTCGGCATGGCCTCTTCCACGGCGGAAGATCTTCAGAAAAAACTTACCACCCCCAACACGCTCCCTGACATTTCCCCGCTCTTTGACGCGATAATAAATGACATACCCGCGCCTGAAGTCGAGCTGGAGGATTCTTTCGCGATGCAGGTGCTGGCGCTCGCTTACAACAATTACAAAGGCCGCCTCGGCATAGGCAAGGTAAAATTCGGGAAAGTAAGCGTGGATAGCAGCCTTATGCTGATCAAGGGCGACGGAACCAGAATTACCGCAAAAATAACCAGCCTGCAGATGTACGAGGGCTTGAAACAGGTGGATGTAAAAGAAGCGGTTGCCGGAGATATCGTGGCCGTCGGCGGCTTTGAAAGCATTCATATAGGAGACACCCTCACCGATCCGGAAAACCCTAAGGTTCTTCCGCAGGTTGAGATAGAACCGCCTACCATAAAGATGACTTTCGGCGTTAATTCGGCGCCCGGCTCCGGAAAAGAGGGAAAATTCGTAACCTCAAGAAATATCCGCGACCGCCTCGTAAAAGAACTGGAAACGAATGTGGCGCTAAAGGTGGACGGGCTTGATGACGGCACCGATACTTTCCTGGTCTCCGGGCGAGGCGAACTTCATCTTGCGGTGCTTATTGAGACCATGAGGCGCGAGGGGTTCTGCCTGGAAGTGGGACAGCCCCAGGTTATTTATCATGAAAAAGACGGCGTAACTTTGGAACCTTACGAAAATGTTTACATAGATGTCCCGAAAGAACATCAGGGCATTGTAATAGAAGAACTCGGGAAACGCGGCGGAGAGATGCAGCACCTCGATGCGACCGCGGGCGGGGATATCCACGCGGAATACCTGATACCGACGCGCGGTCTTTTAGGCCTTAAGAACCTGCTTATGACGCGCACCCGCGGAACGGTGATCATCAACAGCCTGTTCAATTCCTACAAACCGGTGCACGAGATAGACCTTAGGGATAACGCCCACGGGTCGCTAATCGCGAACGAACCGGGCCTCTCAAACCCTTACGGGCTTGACAACTGCCAGGGACGCGGCGTTTTGTTTATCGGCGCGGGAGTTCCCGTTTACGAAGGCATGGTCATAGGAAAACATTCGCTTGACAGCGATCTTGAACTAAACGCCTGTAAAATAAAGCATAAATCCAATCAAAGATCGGTAGGCGCCAGCGACCCTGTCGTGCTGGTTCCGCCCATACAGATGACCCTGGATTTCGCGCTGGAATATGTAGGTCCGGATGAACTCGTGGATATCACGCCGACGAATATACGCATCCGTAAATCAATCTTGAACTTTAACGACCGGAAGAGAATCAAGAGGCAGGAAAAAAACGCCTAAAGGAAGTTCGTAGAGATTTTAGTTTGGTAGCCGCAAACCTTTAGGTTGCGTAATACTTAGCGCATTCCGTAGTAACAAGGGCGGCTTTTCTCCCCTGCATTTTCACGCTTAATACTTTGAATATTCAGTCCCGGCTGAATCTTTGCCCTCTAAGTTAAGGACTACGCTTCCGGTCTCAAGATTGAAGCAATATCCCCCGGTACCTTCAAATTTGTATACGATTTTATTGCTCCCCGTAATAAGTTCAGCGGGTATTTGCGCCAGGTATTTTTCAAATCCGTCCGTTAAGCTTTTAGGCCATTTCCCTTCGTTTTCAGAATAATAAATAGTAACTGCAGAGCGGATACGATTTAAAGAGGCTTTAGTCATGGCCTCTTTGCTTTTTATCAGCATTCTGCCCAGGCTTGAATCCGGGTCTGCCGTCATCTTGGAAACCGGGATTTCTTTCTCTGCTTCAATTAAACTTTTGTTTTTCTCAACAGAGGCTTTTGAGGCCTCCAGCATTTCTTTTCCTATGAAGAGCGATTTTTCTTTATACAGCTTCCAGGCGGGGTTTTCAAAAAGCTTTATCAACTCCAGAATCTCATTATTATTATAATGCTTATCATAAATCCCGACCAGTGATTCAAAAGTTTCCTTCATCTGGTCGCGCATCACCGGATCAGCTTTTTTTGCTCTTTCCAAGAGCCCTGTCATACCTTGAAGCTCCAGCACGCGGAGTATATTTGCTCTTTTCTCTTTATCAACGGGTTTAGGCTCCTCCGCATAAGCAGCGCCTGACCAGACAATTCCCGAGAGCAAACAAAGACAAATAAATGCTTTCATCAATAAACCACCCTTACTACTTTATGACTCCGGCACCTGTGACTTTGTACGTCACAGTGTCTCCGTCCAACCTTCTAA
>JBAXDA010000196.1:0-3768 GCA_037141215.1 Candidatus Firestoneibacteriota bacterium
TTCCACCCAAAAACAGCGCGTTTTATGCCTCCCTGGTATCTAAACAGAAACAAAAGGCGCTATAAACATAGAGATTTATCCTTGAAGTAAATAATAGGGCATTTGTTGTGCAATCAGTTATTGTTAAACTTTTAGGTGTTGAGTCCCGTCTAAACAATAGGAAGCCATGACAGAAGATGTCCGATTGATTGAGGAGTTCTTGCAAGGCAGCGAAACGGCTTTCAACCGGCTGGTAAACAAATACAGCAAGAAGGTTTACTATCTTGCGCTGAGGCTTCTCTGTAATCATCACGATGCTGAGGAAGCGTCCCAGGAAGCTTTTCTGAAAGCCTACGGTTCTCTGAAAAAACTGAAGGAAAAGAAATACTTTTTTACCTGGCTTTACCGCATAACCTATAATGTTTGCATGACACAAAAAACCAGGGTGAAGTACGCGGATAGCCTGGACCTGGCCGCGGAGGTCAGGGACCTACGGGCCGGATACCATATAGAAAGGATAGAGCGGGAAGAGCTTAGGGGGCGCGTTAAAGCCCTGATGGAAAAACTTCCAAAACAACAGAAAGCTGTTTTTATAATGAGGATTTACGACGGTATGAAGTTTGAAGAGATAGCCGGAGTTACCGGCTTAAGCACAGGCGGAGTAAAATCAAATTTTTTTAACGCGGTGCAGAAAATAAAAAGCGGCGTAAAGGATCAATATGAACTGTAAAGAGACAAATAAATATCTCGCGGAGTATGCCTCGGGTCCGGAGGAAGGGAACCTGAGAGCAGAGATTGCGGCACACCTAAAAACCTGCAGTAAATGCTCAGGGGAATATAAAGAGATATGCTTAATCATAAAGACCGCAGGCTCCCTTAAAACAAAGAACCCCGGCAAGGATTTCTGGGAAGGTTATCTGCCGGCGCTTCGGAAGAAGATGGAGAATAAAAAACCCGGATTAATAAAACGTATAGCCGCTACTGTTTCCGTTGCCGTACTGGCTCTGTTTTCTGTGGCTCTCTTGAGCTCGCCTTTAATTTTGACCGGGAAAACGCAGAAGAGCGATAGGCTTGTTACGGAGGACGAAAAAGCAATGCTCGAGGGGATTGAAGAGCATTATGACGAATATGCAGATGCGCTTTACGGCGATTGAACTCACAAAACCCGGCACAGAGCATATTTAGCGGAAAATCCAGCCTCCAAATTCGCTGTTGCAATAAAAAGAAGCAGTCACGCCGGGTCATCCTGTAAAATATCACCTCAAAAGCCTTCACGATGTTTGATTATACTTGCCTTATTTGCTATTATTAAGCAAAGGAACATTTAAGGCTCTGTTATTGTCAAATACACTATATAGAGGAGAAGTAATGGAAAAAGCGGAGAAAGACACGATTAAAGTCCCGGAGCAGAAAAAAACAGCGGCGGAGACCTGGAAGCAGCACGCAAAAGATATAATCTGGGCCGTGATTATTGCTCTTCTGATAAGATACTTTGTCGCTTCGGCGTACAGTATTCCGTCCGGTTCCATGGAGTCAACCTTGCTTGTCGGCGACTATCTTTTTGCCAATAAGTTTGTCTACGGAACAAGGATACCTTTTACCGATATAAAAATAATTCCGCTGAAAAAACCGCAAAAAAAGGACATAATTATTTTTAAATGGACGGGGCAGGAATATGTGTTGGACAGAGATACAGAAAGGCCCTTACTAGACGAAGCTACAGGGAAGTACAAGACTTTCACTTCCAAAAAGGATTTCATAAAAAGATGCGTCGGCGTTCCCGGCGATACGATAGAGGTCAGGAATAAGGCGCTTTTTGTGAACGGGGTTAAGCAGGAAGAGGCCTATGTTCAATATTTTGACGCCAAGACTATTTATCCCAAAGAAAAATACCCCAGGGATAACTTCGGGCCGGTGACGGTGCCCGAGAAGTCCTATTTCATGATGGGAGACAACAGGGACGAGAGCAACGACAGCAGGTTCTGGGGTTTCGTTAAAGAATCCGATATTATAGGCACTCCGCTGGTTCGGCTCTGGCCGCTTCACAGGATAAAACTATTCTTATGAACGGGAAAAATTCTCAAGATATCATAGAAGAGGTCTCCGCCTCTTACGAGCGCGAGCTCATAAGAAAGATCAGGGATTTGAAAGACCGGGAGGCCTATTTTCACCTCGTTAAACTCTACGACGGGAAGGTCTTTTCGGTCGCTTACAGAATTCTGGGCAACAAGGATGATGCGGTGGAGCTAGCCCAGGATGTTTTCATCAGAGTTTACAGAAAAATCGGACAGTACAGAGGAGAGGCGCCTTTTGGGAGCTGGATAAGAAAGATCGCCGTGAATCTTTCTCTGAACCGGCTGAAAGCAAGAAAAATTGATACGCTTAACGGAGCCGCTTCTTTTGAAGGAAATTCCGTTGAAAATCCGGAACAGGAAACTCCTGAAAGTTTGCTTGAGAGCGCGGAAAGGAAAAAAGCGCTGATGTCTGCGCTTTTAAAAGTCCCTGAGGATTTCAGGGCGGCAGTGATTCTGAAAGATATAGAAGGTTACAAGTATTCCGAGATAGCAGATATGCTGGGAATAAACATGGGAACCTTAAAGTCCCGGCTCTCAAGAGGCCGGCTTGAATTAAAAAAACTTCTTTACGGCATAAAGCAGGAGGCGACAGGATATGAAATGTAACGAAGTGAAAATCCTGCTTTCCGAACTTATGGACGGGGAACTCTCCGCCGGCGTCAAGGAGAGCGTTAATATTCATCTCAAGAAATGCGGCGCTTGCGCAGGGACCTTTGCGTTGCTTAAAAGAACAGCAGAGGAACTTAAAGTGATTCCTGACGAGGAAGTGCCGGAGCACTTCTATTTAGGACTGGACAGAAAACTGGCTTCGGCCGAAAGGCCTCGCCTGCTCCGTTTTGCGGGCATATTTACCCCCCGTAATATCGCTGTGCTCACTTCGGGCCTTATTGCCGGCGCTTTCATTGGGGCCTTGCTTGTGGGAAACTATTTAAATACCGGCAGATCCGTTATGACCGGAGCAGCTAAGCAGGGAGAGAGGAAGATAGTACTCTCTACGGGAGATTTGGCGGCCGCCGGCGCAAAGATCGCGGAATTAAAGAAAAAATATGAAACTACGGGTGTAAGCGCCGCCGCGCAGGAAAAGGGTGATCTTATTCTTCCGAAAAAATATCTGGTGGTGCTTGATGAAGGCCGTTATGATGATTTTCTTAATGACCTGCACAATGTAGGGGCGGTAAAGAACAGGTATCCGGAAGCAGGCAGAGTTTCCTATCCGAATTCGATGAACGCGAGGCAGACCAGAATAGAGCTTGAACTTGAAGAAGAAATTATCGACGGCAGGACAATTGGAGGAGGGCAGAATAATGGACATAACAGGTAAGGTAAAAATCACGGTGCTCGCGGCAGTTTTTGGACTGCTTGCAGTTTCCCGGGTGTCGGCGAAAGTTGTCGTGCCAAGCGAAGTAAAAGGACTGCAAAACACTCTGCGGGAGGTAGCGAAGCAGGTGAACCCATCGGTAGTGCTGGTTTATGTTGAGAAAAAGGTTGATGTGAAAAGCGGCGGCTCCGGGCGAGGTTACAATTTTGAGTTCCCGTTTGATTTTAGGAAATTTTTTAAAGACGGAGAGGATGGAGAAGAAGAGAGCCCTTCTCAGAACAGAAAGATTCCGCAACCCAAGGCGACCGGAATGGGCAGCGGTTTTATTATTACTCAGGACGGATGGGTGGTTACGAATTATCATGTAGTGGAAGACGCGACGGAGGTAAAGGTCAC
>JBAXDA010000197.1:0-3757 GCA_037141215.1 Candidatus Firestoneibacteriota bacterium
TGTTTTTTTCTTTCTTCTATCTTCTATTACTATTTTTCTTCTGCTAAATCAATCTTTCTCTTAATCGGCCTTCCTAATATTTTCCTTGTCCACAACCGGAAAGTGTCCATATATCCGAAGATAGCAGGAACCACAACCAGCGTTAAGAATGTAGAGCTTATCAGTCCTCCGATTACCGCTACGCCCATGCTTTTCCTGAAATTACCAACCTCGCTCAAACCCAGTGCCAGCGGAAGCATACCGGCTATAAGCGCAAAAGTTGTCATAAGGATCGGACGCAGCCTCGTCTTTCCCGCTTCTATTATTGAGGCATCCCTTTCAAGCCCTTTCCTCATCAGCTTCTGGGTAAAGTCTACCAGCAATATGGAGTTCTTTGCAGAAAGCCCAAGCAGCATGATAAAGCCTATCATGCCGAACATATCCAGAGACTGTCCGGCGAAGAATAACGCCAGGAGTCCTCCCACAATTGAAAGAGGAAGCGCCGACATAATAGTAAGCGGTATTATCAAAGACTCATACAAACTCACAAGTATCAGGTAGATGAAGATAACCGAGAGTACCGCGGCAATACCCATGTTTATAACAAGATCTTTAAGATCCTCTGAGGAACCTGTAAATTGATAACCCACACCTTCCGGAAGTTTTTCTTTTTCCATAATCTTTCTGGCAGCTGAAGTGATACTGCCTATTGCCCCGCCTTTATCTAAATTTCCGGTAATCATGACATATCTTGAACGATTTCTTTTGAAGATCTTTTGCGGGCCTGAAGCAATGCTTCCCTCCGCAATATTTTTAAGCTTCACAAGCTGCATATTGACATTGGGAACATAAATAGAATTAAATTCCTTGCTCATATCCCGCTGGTCTTCCTGTGTAAGCACCCGTATGTCATATTCCAAGCCGTTCTCACGGTACTTTGCCGGAAGTATACCTTCCACGCCTCCGCGGAGCTCCATGCCCGCGGAAACAGACTGTACACCGAATTTTGCCATTTTCGAGGGATCAAGCTTCACCTGAAATTCCGGTTTCCCCGGTTTATAGTTGCAGTCAACATCAACCAGCCCCGGAATCTGCCGTATTTTTCCTAAAAGCCCCTGAGCAACACCTGAAAGCTGATCAAGATCATTGCCTGTTAGAAGGAGATTAAAGGCCTTAGAACCGTTCATGCTCTGGTCGCTCACCCCGGGATTAAGCTCTTCTTTCTTGGATTCAAGGAGTTGTCTGACCTCAACTTTCTTTCCGGAAGTGGTTGTTTTTCTTTGCTTTGCCGGAACCATCTTTACAAACATATTCGCCACATTGCTCTCGCCATTTGAATTTCCCACGGTAGCAGAAACAAACTCAATATCTTTGTCTTTTCTCAGAAGTTCGTCTATCTCTAAAGTGTATTTATTCATCTCCGAAAGAGAGGTGCCGGGTTTTGCTTCAAGGTCAATAAAAAACTCCCCATATTCCTGCGCGGCCATAAAAGTAAACGGGATCTTCATAAAAGTTCCCAAACTGGCCACAAAAACCACGGCAACAACAATAAGCACCAAGCCCTTGTGTTTAAGCGTATATTTCATTATGCTTTCATACTTTCTCTCCAGCCAGTTCTGCATAACATCAAACCATTTGGCAGGCGCGTGAATAACTTTATACAGAAAAGAAGGTTCCTTGCCGTCTTCTTTGGCTTTTGGCTTTCCCATAAAATACGCGGAGAGCATAGGAGCAATGGTCAACGCGTCAAAGAGAGATATGCACATCGCAAAAACCAGGGTTAAACCAAACTGTTTAAAGAACTGCCCCACCGTCCCCTGCAGAAAGCCGACAGGAAGAAAGACCGCGATGACCGTAAGAGTAGTGGCAATCACGGCCAGTGTAACCTCATCTGTGCCTTTCTGTGCAGCTTCTTCCGGCGGTTCTCCTTTTTCTATATGCCTGAATATGTTCTCGCGGACCACTATGGCGTCGTCAAGAAGCAATCCGACCGCCAGAGAAAGCGCCATAAGCGTTAAAACGTTGATCGTAAACCCAAAAAGATACATAAAGATGAAAGCGCCTATGAGACTGTTCGGAAGCGCGAGTATTGTGATAAAAGTAGAGCGGAAATTTCCGAGGAACATATAAACAACTACCAGCGCAAGCAGGATACCAAGAAAGATTGTCTCCTTCATATCTTTTAGATTGAGTCTTATGCCTCTTGAGTTGTCCCTTATAATGCTGAGCTTCGGTGAGCCCGGCTGTTTTGCCAGCTCAACATTTATTTTCCCCATACGCTTAAGCAGATTATCAGAAACGCTTACGGTGTTGGCGCCGGACTGCTTGTAAACATTTATAAATACCGAAGATTTGCCGTTAAGGTAGCCAAAGGTCTTTACTTCTTCAACGGTATCAACTACTTTTCCGAGCCTGCTGACCGTGATGGGCACATCACTGCCAAAGAAGTTCACCACAACATCCTCTATTTTCTCTACTGACTGAAACTCCCCTATAGTCCTGAAGGTCAGTTCTTTTGCTTCGCGGGAGACCTTTCCAATCGGGATGTTCTGGCTATTGCCCGCAATCCTTCCGGCAACCGCGCTGACGCTCGTCTCGTAATCCTTGAGTTTCTTCCTGTCCAGGATTACATGTATCTCTCTTTTCGTTCCGCCGATAATTTCCACCTTGCCTACATTATCCACCTGAGAGAAGCCGCTCTTTATTGTGTTGTCCGCGAGATCAAAGAGCTCCGCGGGTTTAAGCTCGGCCGCAAGACTGAAAGAAGATATAGGAAGGTCGGCAAATTCAAATCTTTTAACTATAGGTTCTTGTATCGCAGTCGGAAATTTATTTCTAACCTGTGCTATCCGGTCTCTCACCTGCTGATCAGCGTATTTAGCGTCAGTTTCAAAAGTGAACTCCGCGACGACAATTGAGACGCCGTCTTGATTCGTAGAACTTATAGTCTTCAGTCCGGAGATAGTGGCTATCTGTTCTTCAAGTACCTTGGAGACCTGGGTCTCAATCTCATTCGGACCTGCTCCGGGATATATTGTAGTCACAACTACTACAGGAAAAGTGACATCGGGCATCATATCCACGTTCATTCGGAACATACAGATTGCGCCGATAACGAGCATCAGAGCTACCAGTGACATTATCAACGACGGCCTTTTAATGGACAATCCTGCTAGGTTCATATTTATCTCCTGTTCATCTTTTTCTGTTTTGCTGTTATTCTGTTTTTGTTTTTCTGTTTTTCTGTTATTTTTCTTTGTTTTCTATTTTTCTGTTTTTTCTTTATTTTTCTATTTTTCTGTATTTCTGTTTTTTGTATTTTTATTTCTTCTTCTCTTACTCTATCGGCTTCGTGTTATATATCTCGGCTTCGTAATAAGTCGCAACCTGTTCAATTATAAAGCGGTAATAATTCAGCGTGGCATCATCCAGGTCATTCTCGGTAATTACAAGCTGAGCCATGGTTAATCTTCCCTTTACAAATCTCTCGCGCGAATATTCAAGCCGCTCGGTCTGGATTCTTTTAATAGAAAGTGCTGTTTCAAGCCTGCTTTTTACATTTTTCCAGTTCTCTGTCAAATTCAGCCAGTCCTTGTTTGCGGAGAGCTCTGCCTTATTCAAGGATTCTTTTGCAGATTCGACATCAAGGTCATAGCCTTTATTTATAAGTTCGGTTGACCCAAAATCCAGCGGCAGGTTAAGGTTTATCCCAAACAAATAAATGGGCTTGCTCGCATTGGTAACCTGGCTGAAAGCCCCGTCGTTTGTAAGGTCCAGT
>JBAXDA010000198.1:0-3753 GCA_037141215.1 Candidatus Firestoneibacteriota bacterium
GAACCATTATCAAAACTCATCAACGAGCCCAAGAAATTTACTAAACATCTTAAATTTCCTAAGCCCGGAAAAATAAGGATTTATGATGACACTCTCCGCGACGGAGAGCAGATGCCCGGCGTGGCTTTCTCCCCAGTGCAGAAACTCCATCTTGCGAAACTCCTTGCTAAAATTGGCGTGCATGTTATGGATGTGGCCTTCCCTATCAGCGGAGAATCAGATTACAAGGCGCTTAAACTCATCGTTCAGGCGCAGAAGAAGGGGGAAATAAGCAAAGATGTGGAAATACTCGCAATGTGCCGTTCCAACCCTGCCGATATCGATGTAGTAGTCAAGGCGATGGGCGAGATAGGGGCAAAGCCCGATGATGTCTCCATACTTGTCCTTTCAACTTTCTCCGATCTTCATATCAAGTACAAATTGGGGCAGACACTTTTAAAAAGAGACAAGAAAACGCTGGATAAATGGATAGAGACTCCGCTTTCATATTACCGCGAAGCGAATACCAGAATGGTTTGTGATGCGATAAAGTACGCCAGGTCCAAGGGAATAAGCAGGATAGAGTTCGCGTCGGAAGACTCGTCCAGAGGTAATATTGAGTACGGCGTTAAGTGGGCCAAGGCCTGCGTTAAGGCCGGCGGCACCAGAATGTGTTTTTCGGATACCTGCGGCGTGTTTACTCCTGAGTCCGTTGATTTTTACATACCCAAAATGATAAAAGCTCTTGACGGCGTGCCTATGACCGCTCATTTTCATAATGATTTTGGCCTGGCGGCGCTGAATACCGTCCGGGCTATGAGCCACGGCGCGACCTACGCGGGAGTAACAGCGAACGGTATCGGAGAGAGAGCGGGGAACACCTCCATCCACCAGACTGTCCTTATTCTTAAGGAGCTCTACGGAATAGAAATACCGGGATTCAGGTACGATATGCTCCGCGAATTAAGGAAAGAGATAGAGAAATACTCCGGGATACCTGTTCAAGCTCATGAGCCTATTATCGGAGAAGGTGTTTTTGCCCACGAATCAGGGATTCACACGGCGGGGATCCTTATCCACCCTGCGATCTACCAGTTCATAAGAGAAGAAACCGTAGGCGGCGAGCAAAGATTTGTTTTTGGCAAGCACAGCGGAGTCTCTGCTGGGGAAGATGTCGCTACGAAAAATGAAAAAAAGCTCACGGCCGCCGGAGTTGCCATAACGCCGGAACTTTGCGCTAAAGTTTTGAACAGGGCTAAAGAATTACGGGAAGAGAAGATTAGGAGTTATGAGAACGAAATAGGGCAGTATTATAAGAATTACAATGATTTAGGGATATCTGAAGAACAGTTGATAGAGTTAGTTCTGGCAATGAGATAGGTAGTTGGAAGAGGTCTGAAGTCAGCAAAGAATTATTAAAGTTAATATAATCTGTTTAATCGCTTTACCTTAATCTGTGTAATCATTTTTCTGGAGGAAAATATGTTCAAGCTTGCTACTTTTGGCGACGAAATCTCTCAGGACCTGAATGAACTTGTTAAAATCTGCAAACAGCAGAAAGTCGGAGCGGTTGAGCTCCGGAGCACCTGGAATAAGGGGCCGCACCAGCTCAATAAAACAGAAATAAAAACAATAAGAGATAAATTCAGAGATAATGGAATAAAGACCTGCTCGATTGCGGCGCCATTTTTTAAATGCGACATAGACAGCCCGAAAGAGATACAAGAACACTATGATATACTGAACAGATGTTCGGAACTTGCGCATGCGCTCGGGACAAAGATTGTCAGAGGTTTTACTTTTTGGAGAAAAGGCGACTTTGATGTTTACTACCAAAGAATACTGGACAACTTTGTTCCTGTGGTCAAGTTGGCGAAAAAGAACAAAATAATAATAGGCGTCGAGAATGAAGCAGCCTGTTTTGTCGGCACCGGCAGGCAGCTCGGCAGATTTCTCTCGGATGTTAACTCACCGCTAATCAGGGCGACCTGGGATCCTGCGAACGAAATACACGACAATTATTTCAATGAAACGCCGTTTCCGACCGGGTTTAGTTTTGTGAAGAAATATTTGATCCACTTCCATATGAAAGATTCAATCAGGATGGGGGAATCCGGTAAACCTGAATGTGTGCCGGTCGGAGAAGGGGATATTAATTATTGGGGCCAGTTTAAAGCTCTTAAAGACATGGGCTATAACGGCTATGTCTCTCTGGAAACTCACTGGAGAATGAAAGTTGCAAAGATGTCAGAAGAGACCGTGAATAGGCCGGGCGGAGCTGCGTATACCGCCGGCGCGGCAGAATCGAGCATCTACTGCCTGCAGAATATTAAGAAAATAATTAAAAGTCTTTAATTTATCCGCGAAGCGGACGGAGTGAAATGAAAAAAACAATATTTGGCGCGCTGTGCTTGGTTTATGCTTTTTCTGCTTTTGGGCGCCCTATGCTCGGCATCTCTCCTACAACACTCGGCGTAAGCAAAAATGAGCTGCGCCTTGGTTTTGAATCCCAGACAGCAAAAGGCAGATATGACGACGCGGGCAATTATACGGATTTTGCCGCGGGTGAAGCGCGCGAGAGTTATCAGTTGAATATGAATTTTAATTATGGCGCGGCCAAAAATAACGAAATAGACCTTTTCATCCCATACATTATCAGATCTTTCACAAAAGCAAACGGTAACAACCTGGCCTGTTCGGCGCTCGGAGATATCTGGCTAATCGGAAAGAATAAGATTAATGAAACAATGGGCGGCAAGGGCATGTTTTCGGTTTGCGCCGGGGTGAAGTTCCCTACGGCAAAAAGCATTTTTAATAATGCGAAGAGCACTCTGCCTTCGGGAACGGGCACCTGGGATGTTCTGGGCGGCTTCTCCTCCAGGGAGGAAAGGCTTCCTTTTCTGCTTTCCGGAAATGTTTTCTATGTGTACCGGTTCCCGTTGAAATCTTCGGTTTTTGCCGGGACAAACATAAGTGAGGTAAACTTCTCTCTCGGGAGCCAGCTCAAGTATGAGGTTGCCGTGGAATACCCGGTCAGCAAGCTTTTCTCGTTTGTGGTGGAATACAACGGCAGCACGCAGTACGAAAGCAAAGCAGAATATACCGGCTCGAATGCAAATGCTGTTTCCGACATGAATCTGTTGGATACCACAGAGTACACTCTTTACAAGTCTGTGCTCGGCAAGCTTTCTGCAGGGATTATGATTACGCTCAGCGAAAAATTTATGATTAACGCCGGCGCGGGCCTGCCGGTTATCGCTAATAGCACCTACGGCGGCATAACATATTTTGCGAACCTGGCTTTGACAATATAATTTAGATAAGGGGTAAATATGCTTGGTTTCCTGACAAAAGTATTCGGAAGTTCACACGAAAGAGAAGTTAAAAAACTTCTTCCGCTTGTTGAGCAGATAAATTCGTTTGAGCCGGCGATAAAAAAACTCTCCGACGAGCAGCTTAAAGCGAAGACGCCCGAATTCAAGGATAGGTTGAGCAAAGGCGCTACCCTTGAAGACCTGCTTCCCGAAGCCTTCGCGGTTGTAAGAGAAGCTTCGATAAGGTCAATCGGACTCCGCCATTTTGATGTGCAGCTGATGGGCGGTGTAGTTCTGCACCGCGGTAACATTGCCGAGATGCGGACGGGGGAAGGAAAAACCCTGGTTGCCACTCTGCCGGTCTATCTGAATGCCCTTACAGGCGAAGGCGTTCATATTGTCACCGTAAACGACTATCTAGCGGAAAGGGACTCTCTCGGTAAGGGCAATTTTAAAGGAA
>JBAXDA010000199.1:0-3749 GCA_037141215.1 Candidatus Firestoneibacteriota bacterium
GGGAAGATGATTAGCGCCGCAAAACTAGTCAATATAACCCTGCCTGAAAATGTCTGGACTGGTTATGAAAAACTCCTTTTTGATTACACCAATCCCGGAGAAACAGATGTTGATATGGCAGTATGGATAATTGATCACACGGGCTATATGTCGAATCTGTCTTTCAATAGCCTTATGCCGCAGATAAAAACCAGTGAAACGAAAGATATTGATTATAAACAGATGGGTGAGGTAAAAGTAAGATTAAAAGCGGGAAAAGGCAGCGCAAGTATTGACCTCGGGAAAGAGATTTTTACAGTGGATAAGAAGCGTGTTATAGACCTTTCTGATATAAGAGCCATTGCCTTTGCGTCCGGAGGAAAGGAGTGCAAGGCGGGCATTTCCAATATCCGGCTGGAAGGAAGCTCAGAAACGGCGGGGAGCCTGCCTATGTATCCCTATACTATTTTTTGTAAAAAGTTTCCGGAGAAAGGCTATCATGATAAGCACGCCAACCTTTGCCCCTGGTGCGGAGAGGCAATCAAGGACGCTGACCCGGTGCCTGAAAAAATAATATTAAGAACTCCTGAAGGAGCAAAAAGAATTGTTGCTGCGGCTGACGGGATGGTTCTTCCGGTAGGGGGTGGCGGCGAAAACACATTAACAAACAATTATAGCGGTGCAAAATTCACAGGTACTTATCATTTTGACACGAGTGGTGTTAATACCACCACCTATCTGGATTTTATTCTTGACAATACTGTTCCGCAGGATTTCAAGAAAGCGGAATTAAAGCTGCTTGCTTTCTATACGGTGGAAAGACCCAAAATAACTGAGGGCGTAAAACTCTGGTCTGTGCCCGAAAAATATTCCATTAATGAAAACAAGCTGACATGGATATCACAACCTCCTGTTGAAGAACTGTTGGCGGTGAGCGGCGCCTATGAACTTGACAATACCCAGAACCCCACTAAACAGTGGTTTGTATTTGATATTACTGATTATGTAAAGAAAGCGGTAAAGAACAAGAAAAGCAGACTGGTATTCAAGCTCCAGGGGTGGACCACCATAAATTTATATAAAAAACCGGGTTTCGGTTATATAGCCTTTTGCAGAATAAAAGATTTGAATGAAAGAAGGCGTCCGCATATTAATATAGAATAGAAGAATTGGAAGCGTTTTTTAGTTGCACTCGACAAAAAAGCAGGGAAGCGCAGGCCTCCCTGAAAGATATTTTATAGAATAAATCTATACGGCAAGCTGACAAGAGGAGAGTGTTTATGCTAAACCCCGGAAAGTCTTTTATGGTAAGGACAGTGTTCTTTGTTCTTCTTTTACTTCTGAGTTCCTCCGGGTATGCAGATAGTCAGGGCTATCTGTTTGATGATCCAAAAGAGGAGAGCAATTGGTCGAATATTGATACCGGCCTTAAAGATCCTCCCGTAAAGATTGAGTATTCTAACGAAAATACAACGAAGTCGAAATATTCCCTTAAGCTGACCTTTGGCGGGGGCGAGTTTCCGACGGTCGGGACCAAGGTTCTCCCGGGTGACATTCTGAACACTAAATACCTGTGCGCGGATGTTACCGTTCCGCGGGATTGTGTGCTTGGTTTCTCCCTCTTCCAGGAAAAAAGTCAGGAAGGCTATTCTGTCAAAGTTGCGCAGACAAAATTTATTGCTACTGTTTTTCTTCACAAAGGCCTGAACAAGGCAGGAGTGCTCCTTTCTCACAGATTCAACAGCTTTACGATAAAAAACGGGGATGTTTTGAGGTTTGATATCTTTTTATACCATCCGCAAAAAGGCGAGAGTATTTTTATAGATAATATCCGTTTTTCCTCCAGGGTACCGCCTATTGCCGAACTTCCCTGGCATGACAGAGAGTGGCAGTCAGAAAAGAACGCCACAAAAGCAGACTTTAAAATATTAAATTCAGATAAAAGTATAAAAGCCTACAGAATGTATACTGTCGCGGCGACCGCGCCCAAGGATAATTTCGCTTATTTTGGCGATAAAGATGTTGCCGGTATTCAGAATGATATGAAGGATAAGCTCGCGGAACTGCGCAAACAGGCGCCGGATACAGAATTGGCTGTCTTCAGGCGGGGGGATAAGGGTTTTAATCCTGCTTCTCCGGGAAAAATATATGAAAACGCCGCTGACGCCTATGTTAATACTCACGGGCCGGACGGGAACCTGATAGGCGGCAGGGCTAATTATTATGGGAGCGGAGAAACTTCTGAGCTGTTTATGGACCATAGAAGTACTATGTATTATTTTGATCTTAGCTCAATACCTGCAGGTTCAAAGATAATAGATGCCAGATTTGTAGTAACCCGGACAAAAGAGGGAAAAGGCGGGGGAGTGTTTGTCGCTATTCCGTGTAACCGGAGATGGGATGAAAAAACGGTCAATGCTTTTGAATATGCCTACGGCAAATGCTGGAAGGAGCTCTTTGCTTTCAGTTTTACCGGCGAGGACCCTGATTTTCAACCGTTGATACTTGCAGGAGGGTTCAGCGGCAGCAAAACCGTGGCTGGCGATTTTACGGAGGCGGTGAAATTCTGGACTGACGGAAAGAACGCGAACAACGGATTCCATTTCCCTTCTGACGGCGCGGATTATTTATCCGGTTTTAACAGTAAAAATAAAACAGTAAGCAACCGGCCTGCTTTATTTGTAATCTACGAACCCAAAAAATGATTTTTCGGTTTGCGGGCAGGCTAAGAGCAAGGTCTGGAAATTCAATCCGAGAGTTTAAGAATCCAAGGACACAAAAAGAGCCTATAGTCCTGCCGTATTATCTCTTTTCCCTGAACTTGTCAGCCTATTGTTATATTGCAAAAACACGGATTATAGTATATTCTATCAGGTAAGCAATGATAGGGAAAGACGGAGGAAGCATGAATTTTATCAAAATTAACGCAAAAGAACAGGTGAACCTGGACCTGGTAAAGAAACTGGAAATAACCCAGGACTCCGTAAAATTTATTTTTACCATTGGCGAGCGCGGGGATGAAGGCGAGTGTGTAACCGAACTGAAGGCGAATATGCCCAAGAGCGCCATAAGAAAACTGGAATCAGACTTTGAGTGAGGAGGGGGATTTGAAAAAAGAAAACGGCTTTGCGACTATACGGATGCTGCTCTCTGTGGGCCTTCTTCTGCTGGCGATTTATCTTAGCTGGAAATACCTGGCCCCCCCTGTGTATAAGTTCCTAAAGGCCAATATAGGGACTGCGAGTCAAAAAATTGACAAGGCAAAAGAAGCCGCGGATAAAGCCGGCAGAGCCATTGAAGATCTCGGGAAAAAAGCCCAGGACGCGCTGGATAAGCAGTGAAATTCCGGCCGACCTTTCTTGGAGGTAATATGAAAATGCCGGTAGGAATAAATATTTGTCTTTTCCTTCTACCTTCCTTCTTGTTTTCCGCCTCTCTCACCGTTGACGGCTCCTATACCTGTTCCTGGTCAAGCTCCAGCGCGAAAAATTTCAGAGGGACTTTGCAATCAAAAGAAAGCAACACTTACGAAGGAGACATTTCCGCGCCCTGGAACGGCAAACCCCAGACTTACAGCGGAACGCTGACGGTAAACGGCAATAGTATTTCCGGGACATTCGTGCTTCAAAGCCAAAAAAGGACCTTTACTTTCTCAGGTGAAATGAGCGGGGGAAGTTTTAAAGGGGATGCAAAAGAAGGCGGCGGGAAAGTGGGAGTCCTGGATATGCGTATCTCCGGAGGCGCCGGCGCAGGAGGGTTTGATTATACCG
>JBAXDA010000200.1:0-3745 GCA_037141215.1 Candidatus Firestoneibacteriota bacterium
AGAAGGCGCTGGAGAATTTGATTGAGGTTGAGCAGGAGCTGGCACAGGCGTTGGCACAGGCATTGACACTTGTGAAACTTCCGGTATCGGAGCCGGCACCGGCACTGACACCGGGGTTTGAACTTCTACGGCCTTGACAACAGAAGCCTCGTCAACTTTATTTACCTGGTCCTTGAGTTTTAAGAGTTCTTCTTTGTATGCTTCAAGTATTTTTGTTTCAAGAAGTTTTCTGGTGTCATTATCCAGAGGGTGAGCTATATCTTTAAAGCTTCCGTCAGGCTTTTTCCTGCTTGGCATAGCAACGAACATCCCTGTGTTTCCTTGTATAATTTTTAGATCCCTGACCACAAAGCATTTATCAATAGTTATGGTTGCATACGCTTTAAGTTTTTCCTCATTTCTAAGATGTATCCTTACTTCGGTGATCTCCATTGATTTTCCTCCTCGTTCAAATCAGCGCTGCAGGACTTTGAGATGTAAACCCAGTTATACATGTCTTTGAGTTTTACTGCCGCTCTTTTTGCCGCCTCCTCCGTGCCGTATACCCCGAATACAGTAGGTCCGCTTCCGGTCATCATTGCCCCAAGTGCCCCCAAGGAGAGCAAAGATTTTTTTATTACACTTACCGCCGGGATAAGCCTGTCTGTTATTGGCTCAAGATCATTAAAAAGAATGCCGGCGATATCACCTCCCGTTTTGTTCTCTTTCTTCAGGAATGATTCTATATTATTATCCCAAGGCGGATTGTTTGTCAACCTCATTCTGAAACCGGCATATATTTCTTTTGTGGAAGGTTTTTTTTGCCCGGGATTGACAAGCACAAAATATACATCCTCAACAGGTTTTAAGTGTTTAAGCTTTTCTCCTACGCCTTCACCAAGAGCGGTTCCGCCTTTAAGCAGGAAAGGGACATCTGCGCCGCACTTTGCAGCAATCTCCTCTTTAATATTTTCGGGGAGATTCAAGCCATAAAGCCTGTCAATGCCGACTATGACGGCCGCGGCATTCCCGGAACCTCCGCCTAAGCCGGCAAGTACCGGAATTTTCTTTCTAATGCTTATAGCGGCTCCAAAAGATGCGCCGCAAGCCCTGAAGGTCAGGGAAGCAGCTTTAAAAGCAAGGTTCTCTTGGCCCGAAGGTATTTCCTTGTTATCGCAGTCTACGGTAAGTCCAGAGTCATTCTTCTCAATAATAATCTCGTCATAAAGAGAGACTGTTTGGAATATTGTAGAAATATTGTGATAACCATCCGGTCTTTTGCCGGTAATTTTCAGAAACAGATTTATTTTTGCCGGTGACCTAAGAGTTATTTTATCCATGTATCAATGGTTCTCACCAGTTTTTCCTCGTTAATGTTTATTGCGTTCTTTGGCACAATATGTTCAAAAGTCCCGACAGGTGTTGCTGCTTCAAAGATAGGCTCCTGGAGAGCAAGGAATATCTTTATCTTCTCCCCAAGCAGCTCTATTTTATCAGGCAGTTTATTCTCCTGCGAAACACCAGGATAACTAAGCTTAAATACATATGAAGTTTTTTTGAGTTTAATCTCGAATGAGCCGCCTGTAGTCCCATTAAAAAGCCTGTTGAAAGAAGCGCCTGAGCCGGGCACCTGTTCCTCATAGTAAATATTGCTTTGATAGAAGTAAAACAATAGCCTATCTCCATTGCCAAGAAGCAAAAACAGCGGCTCATTGAAAAATCCTTTAATTTCAAATCTAAATCTGGAAGACCTGTCCATAACAATATTGCACTTCTTTTTGACTTTGCCTGCCCCATCTCGCGAAACAGTAGCCATAAGGCCGGCTTTGATGTAACCAGGCTCCTTTTTCACGGTTTCCCGCATTGCAGAACAGCCGGAGAGTATTACCGCTGCAAGAAGAATAGGTATGCTAAAGCGCATTGTTTTCAATGTGTTTTACCTTCCTTTTAAGGTCTTCGTTTAAAGGATCAATCTTGAGAGAACGTTCATACATTTCCTTCGCATTCTTAAAGAGTTTTTTCTTAATATAAACATCACCTAAATGCTCGCAAATAACAGCGTCTTCGGAACCGTTTTCTCTAAAAATATTAAAAGCCTGTTCGATATACTTAAGCGCCTCATCATATTTGCCAAGACGGTAATAAACCCATCCAAGGCTGTCCAAAAAAGCTCCATTCTGAGGCTCAAGCTCAAGCGCTTTAGTAGCATATTCGAGGGCTTTCTCAAGATTTATGTTACGATCAGCCCACATATATCCAATGTAATTGTATGCGTCAGCATTCTTATTATTGATTTCAACAACTTTCAAAAAATCCTTTATTGCTGCCTCTGTCTTTTTCAGCCGCTCACGAATCACGCCAAGAAAATAGTATCCTTTCTCTCCTTTTGGATCTATTCTCACTACTTCCATGTAGGCCTTCTCTGCCTTTTCGTATTCTTTCAATTCCGTATAGGCACCGCCGAGGTATAATCTTAAATCCAAATCAGCCGGAATGTTTGCGACTCCGGACTCAAGAACTGTAGCAGCAGAGTTGAAATCTTTAGAGATTGAAAGTATGTATGAAACGTAGAGGTATCCTGTAATATTCTTTGGTTCCTGCTTTATAAGTTTCTTAAAAACGGCAAGGGCTCCTTCTCTGTCTTTTGACTCCAACTGCATAATTCCTTTCGCCTGAAGAATATCTCTGTTTGAGGGATTAAGTTTCACGGCTGTTGTTATGCTCTCAACGGCTTTTTTTTCCTCTTTGAGCTGAAAATACGCCAGCGAAAGCCGGAAATATGCTTCCGAATTCTCCGGGTCCAATTCTGCGGCCTTTTCAAGATACTTAACGGCTTCTTCGTACTTCTTTTGTTGATTTAGAATAATTCCTATATTTATCTGAACGCTGCTATCATTCGGCATCAATATTTCAATTCGTTTAAAATATTCCAGCGCTTCATCATATCGTCCCGTGAGGTGATACAACAATGCGAGAGCATAAAGCGAGTCGGTATATTCCGGAGCAATCCTTAAAGCTCCCAGGTATTGTTCTTCGGCTTTTTTGTAGTCTCCTTCTTTTGAATAAACAAGTCCCAGGTTCAAACAAAATAGCTCATTCTTTGGATCCAGTTCTTGCGCTTTTTTATATGCCTCTACAGCCTCTACGCTCTTTCCAGAATGAAGATATATCTTCCCGAGGTAAAAATACGCATCTGCGCTTTCGGGGCTTTCTTTTATAGTTTTTAGACAGGTTTCCAGCGCTTCGGCGTAAGCGTCTTGCTCAATTTGAAGTTGTACGAGTGCAAGGCTTATAGCGACATTACCTTTCAGATGAATTGCCTTCTTTAATGTGCCGATAGCTTCAGACTGCTTCCCCAGCTGTTTGTATCCTTCCGCAAGTTTTTCATTCAATAGCAGAGAATCGTTATCAAATTCCAGCGCCTTTTTATATTCCTCTACAGCCTCCTGATACATCCAGTTCTGGCTGTAAATTGTTCCGCGAGTATAATGCAGATAGGCCTGAGACGAGGGAAAAACAAATTTAGGGTCTTTAACTTCGACGCTTTTTGAAGATGAACAGGATTGAAGAAAAAGCGATATTACAAAAAGAATTAAGGAATATTTTATCGTTTTGAAGATCATAGTTGATTGTAATACTTTTACTATTTATTATCAATTGTAAATTGGCGTAGATATCGGCGTTAAGCCTTACTCTGAATAGTTTATTCCTATACCATATATAGTGAGAACTAACGAACGAGACCACAATACAAAAAAGAAAGCCC
>JBAXDA010000201.1:0-3739 GCA_037141215.1 Candidatus Firestoneibacteriota bacterium
TGTAAGGACTAAAATTGTTTTCGCGCCTGCTTTCTTGCCAAATTCAATATCCGCCTTTTTATCTCCCACAACATAAGACTTTTTGATATTAACATTAAAGTCTTCTGCTGCTTTATTTATCATTCCGGGAAGAGGCTTTCTGCAATCACAACCTGCATCCGGGGAATGCTTGCAGTAAACTATGCTATCAAGCCTTGCACCGTCCTTGCGTTCGAGCAGTAAGACTAATTTAGCGTGTATCTTTTTAAGCGTCTTCTCTGTGAACAGACCTCTTCCAACTCCGGACTGGTTCGTAGTTACTATTGCCAGGTAACCTGCATCGTTAAGAATCTTGATGCCTTCAGCGGCGCCTCTTATGAGCTTTAAATCTTTCGGTTCAGAGAGATATTCTTTTTCAACATTTATGGTGCCATCCCTGTCAAGAAAAACCGCGGCCCTCTTCCCCGAGAGGTGTTTTGAAACAACAGCCATGCCTAATCCTGACAGAAACCAAAAGTTCAGTATGGTCTGCGAGGTCCCCCAGGAATATTCAAAAATACCTGACACGACCAGGACCGTAAACACTCCGATTATTCCTGCAACAAGATATCTTTCAAAAAGATTGCTGATTTTATGCAACGCTTTTATAGAAACCATGTAGAAAGCTATTATAAAAATAAAATAAGCGAGCAGAGTTTCTATTCCTCTTTCTGCGGCAAGCTGTACAAAATTATTATGCAGATGTGCAGTATTACCCTCTTTTGCCTCAGGGAGCATGTATTTTGGATAGACAAGACTCATATTGTCTATCCCGATCCCCGCAGGATGGTCTTTTATAATATTTACGCCGCTTTTCCACATACAGAGACGTTCACTAACAGACTGATGCTTTAAGTTAGTTATTTTGTTTATTGAGCGGCCAAAGCCTGTATTCGGCACAATATAAATGCCTGCCAGAAAAACAACGAGCACAACCGCAACAACCGTAAAAGCAGCGGTCTTCCTAAATATTAGAAGAAAGACTAAAACAAGAATAGCAAGAGCAACAAGCGCCGAGCTTGCATTTGACCCTATGAGCGCGGCAAAGCACGCCACGGCAGCCGGTATTAACAGCATAAGTGCCCAGGTTCTGCCTTCTTTGGAACTTTTCTTATCCATTCTATAGAAAAATATCGCTGTTATCAGCGCAAGGGCAAAATTCATTCCCATTCCGAGTTGTATCCAGTGCCCAAGTCCTCCCGTAAATTTGTCCTGATGTTCATAAATACCCTTGGCAACAGCGAAGATTCCTCCTATTAGAGCTGACCAGATAAGCAGCCAAACGGTTCGTTTGACCTGTCTTAAGTCAGCGAAACTGCTCCGGGCGACAATATACAAAAGCATCCAACCTGTTGTTTTGATAAAAGCGTGCTGCCCAAAACTCTTCGAAGGATTTACTCCAAAAAAACAAGAAATAAAACTAAATAATATCATAAGCATGAAGGCCGCGTCAAAAAGCGTTACATTTGTTTTCTTCAACTGAGGCTTAAAATCCAGGAATGTTTTTAAAATATAGGCGGCGAGCGCAAAAGCAAAGAAAAGCTGCATAGCGCTCCAGGCCCAGAAGGCGGTAAGAGCGAAACCATAGAGGGAATACTCTATGGCCGTGTAACAATAGCGTACTATTTTTGCTCGCATATAGCCTCTCTAACACTATTTGTAGTTTTTCAACAGCCTGATAGATCAACGGTTCAGGATAAAGGATTAAGTCTATTTTATTCTCCTAATCCTCTGCTTATCTATTCATTTCAACATTCTTTCAAACACCTGGCTTTAATTTTACTACCTTCTTCTGAAACCTCTATAACACAAATACCAGCTTGATATTTTCCTGCTAAATGCCGTTATGCTGTCAGTGTTCTTTATGTAAACTCTCCGTAGTTCGTAAAGATCTTCAAGGACAAAGTTTGTTTTTGCCGAAACGGTCACTCCAAACCTGTAACCCGCTTTCTTAACCGCCGCCTTTGCCTCTTCACTGTATTCCCCATAAGGGTAGATCAACGCATTAACAGCTTTCCTGAATGTCTTTTCAATATAATTCTTTGACTCTTTAAGTTCAAATTCCAGTTTTTCTTTTTCTATGCCTTTGAAATGAGGGTGAGAAACAGTGTGAGATTCAATTGAAAATATGTTCTCAGCATACCTCCCAAGCTCTGCTTTATCAATAATTTCGTTGTTTTCTTTACATTTTTTATCCCAGGAATCCAATCCTCCGATACAACCTGTTACAAGCGATACAACAGCTTTCTGTTCGTTCTCCCGTAGAATCGGCGCTGTATTGATAAGAGTTGATTTGTAGGCATCGTCAAATGTCAATATTACAGGTTTTTGGGGCGCCTGCATTTTGCCGTCAATAATATTTCCCAGTTCCGCAAAATCTATTGTTTTATAGCCGTTCTTCTTAAGAAAATCAGCCTGTTTTTTAAAATCCTTAACATCTACATAAAGATTTCCCCAAACGGCAGCATCCAGGCTGTTTTTCTCCAGGACATGATGATACATAATGATAGGTATATTTGTCAGCGCCGCCATTTCAACTCTCCGGTTTTAAATTCATAATATTCAAACAATTTCAATTCGCAGATAAAGTAATAGAACGCCGAAAATGTATGAAAGACGAGCCCGTGTACGCCGTCGAGCAGCCCTAGCTTAAAGACATACCACTTAAAAAGCCTGTGTACCGGCCTGAAAAACAAACCGTAGTAACTCGGGGTTTCCCCGCTTTCAAATCTTCCCAACGCGTCAAGATAGGTGTAATTATTGAATTTTCTAAAATAAGAGTAGATGTTTGTGTAAGAATAATGATCCAGCCCGGAAGTTGTTCTTCCGGTATTTTTTGTCTTGAGATAAACCCCTTCATGCACCTGCCTTCCATTGAAAAGAAACCTGCCCTGGTTTTTTTTGAAAAGCCTCAGGTGGTGATCAGGATATTGTCCGCCTCTCTTCAACCATCTGCCAAGAAAGTAGTTCTTTAGCGGGAGCAGATAGCCGTCCTTGTCATATTTCAGCCTTTCAATTTCCTGCCTGAACCCGAAAGAAGCCCTTTCATCAGCGTCTATGCTTAGCACCCAGCGGTTGCGCGTCCTGTCAATTCCAAAGTTCTTCTGATTGGCATAATTATCCCACTTTCTGATAAAGATCTTTTTCGTGAACCTTTTTGCTATTTCGACGGTTCTATCATTGCTTGCCGCATCAACAACTATGATCTCATCGGCAAAAGAAATAGACCTGAGACAGGCTTCAATATTGAGTTCTTCATTTTTCGTTATTACTACCGCGCTAATTTTTTCCATTTCTCCACAACCTTATAGACCTCATTTACAGTCACTTTGTCAAGACAGGTATTGCCTTTGTCACAGTTTTCTTTCCAACAGGGCTTACATGAAACATCTTTTGAGACAATAAAATGTCGTTCCCCGCGGGGATACGGGTGAAATATAGCCGCTTCATCCGGCCCTACAATAGTAATAGTTGGAGTGTTCAGCCCCGCAGCTATGTGGGAAAGACCTGAATCATTGCCAATATACAAACTGAGCTTTGAGATAACACCTGACACTTCCCTTATACTCTTGGCGCCGATTACCGCAGCTTTATTTTTCATCATCCCGGTTATCTCGGGAATAAGGGTTTTATTTAACGGATCAGTAAAGAAAAGGACGCTGAAAGCTTGCAGCTCCATCAATCTATCCGCAAGCTCGGCGTATTTCTCCTTTCCCCACCT
>JBAXDA010000202.1:0-3734 GCA_037141215.1 Candidatus Firestoneibacteriota bacterium
CCGGTCCCGCTCGATCGTCATCCGTCCCCCCCGGCCGTAGCCGTGCTGGCGGGCTTGTTCCTGGTGGCTTCTCTCCGTTCCGGAAATTTAAATGTACCGCTCTTTCCTTTTGAGGAGCCCGCGCGGGAATTTCTGGAAAAAGTATTTTGGGCCAGGCCAAGATCCAAGGAATTCCTCATAGGGCATCCCCTGATGCTGCTCGGCCTCTATATGTTCTTCAACAAACGATACGAGAAATACAAGGCGTCCGCAATACTTGCTTTAAGCGCAGGGATGTTTGGGCAGGTCTCTCTCGTGAATACTTTTTGTCATGCGCATATTCCGTTTCTTATGTCGCTTGTGAGGGCCGTGTACGGGCTGGCGCTCGGCGCCCTCGGAGGAGCACTTCTGATTTTATGCCTCAAACATCTAAAAAAGTCCTGATTTTCGGCTACATAGGTTATGGCAATGCGGGAGATGAACTTATCCTACTGTCCACACTCAAGAGCCAGAGTGTTCTTGGCGGCAGTATAACCGTGCTCTCGGCGGATCCTGAAGCCACAACCGAAAAATTTGGAGTAAGGGCTGCCCAGGCTAGAAACTTATTCTCCATGCTAAGGGAAACAGCTGCGGCAGATATCGTTATTTCGGGGGGCGGAGGCATCTTCCAGGATAAGACCAGCAGCAGGAGCCTGTGGTATTATTCCTTCATTGTCTTTCTGGCCAAAATATTCGGCAAGAAGCTTATGCTTTTGCACCAGGTAGTGGGCCCGCTTAAAACAAGACTGAGCAGATTCCTGACGCGGATGGCCTTCAGCAATATACACCGTGCCAGTGTCAGAGACCGGGAGTCTGTGGAGCTTCTTGAAAACATAGGAGTTGATATTTCCGGTATAGCAATTGCGGGCGATGCCGTTATGGATATGGTGCTTGCCAGGAATATTAAGAACAGAAAATTCAAGAAGGTAATCTTTGCGCTTAGAAAGTGGGAGGGGTTTGAGAACTGCGCGAGAACTATTACCGGTGTTGCGGATGGTCTTCGCAGGCGGGGAATTCTTTTTGAGTTCCTGGCTTTTCATCCTCCTTTAGACAATCTTACCGGGATGGAGATAGACCTGGGCGGAGATGTCAAAAAAATTATCAGGGAGATCTCCACGGCCGACCTGGTCGTGGGAGCAAGGTTTCACAGTCTGGTTCTTGCTTATCTGCACGGGATACCTTTTATTGGTATTAATTATGACACAAAAATTGAG
Source organism: Candidatus Firestoneibacteriota bacterium (assembly GCA_037141215.1). GTDB lineage: Bacteria > Oederibacteriota > D2-FULL-39-29 > D2-FULL-39-29 > CAIOVX01 > JBAXDA01. The sequence goes on from JBAXDA010000202.1 coordinate 1,233, forward strand.
AATTTTTGCAGGCGTTACCGGGCTCCATGTGTAGATATAAAGGGAAATGAATTTAAAAATAAACTTGAAAAGAGTATAATGAAAGTCATGAAAAAGGCGGGCAAGTAGGTGAAAAGAACGGTGTTTATCGGCTCCTCTATCGGAGCAGGAGGCGGGCTAAAGTCCAAACTGGCCCTGGCGGTTCTCTCTCTGGCCGGGCTTGTGGTTATAATACTTTTGCTTGCTTTTGCCGCGGTTGCAGCAGCCGTAATCATTCCCGTGGGGCTTATTCTGATATTGCCGAAATTGTTTTCGGGAAAACCAAAGAAAGCGGATGACGGCATAATTGACGCAGAGTTTACCGAACTGCCTGAAGAAGAGCAGTCCGCCATAGAGAGTAAAAAGGAGGAATAGTATATGCAATGGGAAATGTTGAATTATATTGATTTCAAAAAAGCGGTCAAACTTTCCAAAGGAGTCTGTGTGCTTCCGGTCGGTATACTGGAAAAACACGGGGAGCATATGCCTCTGGGCATAGATTATATTAAAGGCCATGAGATCTGTAAAATGGCGGCAGAAAAAGAGAGCGCCGTTGTATTCCCGCCTTTCTATTTCAGCCAAATAAGCGAAGTTAGGCACACCGCCGGCACGGTCAGTATAAGGCCGCAGCTTATGTACGATCTCCTGGAGAATGTTTGCGACGAGATAGGGCGGAACGGCTTCACAAAAATACTTATAGTGAACGCTCACGGCGGCAATTTTGCCTTCCTGCCGTATTTTGTAATTTCCCAGCTGTATAAAGAAAAAAATTACGCGCTTTATCTTATAACAAAGACCTACGGGCCCCTTAAAGCCGAGTGGGACAAGTTCATAGAGACCGACGAGAATCACGCGGGCGAATGGGAGACAAGCGCCATGTTGGCGATAAACGAAAAATCAGTCAATCTCAAATATCTTCCCAAAAAACCCGGACTGCCCTTGAACCGGATAAGCCATCTCGGGGATCTGACAACGGGTATGTTCTGGTACGCCGATTATCCGGAGCATTACGCCGGGGATGCCAGAAAATCAACAAAAGAAAAAGGCGTAAAGGTGCTGAAAATAGTCTCGGATTATGTTGCAAAAAGGATAAAACTGGTCAAAAACGACAAGACCGTCCCCAAGCTCCTTAAGGAATATTATAAGAGGTGCAGAAATCCTATAAAAAAATAGAAAACTACAAAAACAAAAAGAAAATACGCTAAAAGTAAAGCTGGAAAAATAGAAAAATGAAAACACAAAAAAAGAAAATTCGGAGGTTGGATGTCTAAGATAAGTATTCTAACCAAGGCAGATATACCGGGAATGCTTTCTCTGCTGGATAACGCTTTTCCCGCAGATGAGCCTTTTGTTACGACCTGGACGCATACCTGCACGCCCGCGCCCAAAGATTACAAGGAACATATCCTGATAAAAGACGGGGAGTTTGTTGCCAGTCATATCGGAATCTATTCTCTTGCCTGCAAGGTGGACGGCGCGCTTCTTAAGATAGGCGGAATCGGCGCTGTTTCTACGCATGAGAAGTACAGAGGGAAGGGACATATGAACGACCTGCTGTTAAAAGCCTCTGAACTCCTTAAAGAAAGGAAATTTGATATTTCCTGGCTTGGCGGCGACAGAAAAAGATACGGAAATTTCGGCTGGGAGAACGGCGGCAGGGTCTGCAAGTTCATTATCACAAGCCGTTATCTCGGCAAGTGCGGGGAGTATTCTTTCAGGCTTTACAAGGGAGAGAAAGCGCTGCTCAACACTCTTGCGGAACTCCACTCAGGAGAAGCTTTTGGCCTAAAGAGAGATAATAACCTTAACCGTAAACTGTTTGGACGCCGGAAAAGGAATACTTTTCTGGCTTTTTCTGGCAAGCAGGCGGCGGCCTATATTACTCTCGGAGTAAAAGGGGATCAGGCTCAGGCAAGGATGCTTGAATACGGCGGTTCTTTTGACGGCATAGCCGCACTTATGAAATACGCGTTTGAAACTTTGAAATATGAAAGGCTGGAAGCTGTTACTCCCTCCGCGGCCGGAAAATACAAAACATTTTTTACGGATAATTCGTCGCAATGGCAGTATGATCATAACGGCGACGGTATGATAAAAATAATAGACCTGTTCTCAATGCTTAAAAAATTTGAGAAGCAGCTGAATCTAAAGGCAAGAGCCTCTGGGCTAAACGGTAAACACGCCGTAACACTGATAATGGAAGGAACCGGGCAGAAAGCGACAATTGAAGCAGGGAAGCAAGTCAGGATAACTTCAAAGGACGCTAAAGTAAAAATAGTTTTGAATGAAAAAGAGATGGTGCGGCTGCTTTTCCCGCTTTCCGTGCCGTCAGACTGGATTGAACTTCCGAAGGGCGCCGGATTTCTGGATCTGCTGTTTCCTCTGGATTTTTTCCTGTGGCCTCTGGAAGTAATATGAAGCGCTATTATAAGATTTTTGGCGAGAGGAATTAATTTATAATTAAATATTGCAGGTTTTATCTGA
>JBAXDA010000203.1:0-3725 GCA_037141215.1 Candidatus Firestoneibacteriota bacterium
GTGGTATTTCCTATGCTTAAGCCCCGGGGTTTCTGGAACATCACGAGCTCAGGACTGCACTGTTTGATATCATCCCCGGCCACATATTCGTAATCCAGTTTGAGCAGCGCCTCCAGCGTATTCTTGTCATAGATAGCCAGCGGAGGACGGAACCCTCTCAGCTTTTTGCCTGACAGTTTTTCCAGTATTTCCTTGCCGCTTTTCAGCCTCTTTTCCTGAAGTTCCGGAGTCTGCCCCTGATATACATCTATCCCATGCAGGCCGACCTCAAAATTCTTATCTTTCCAAATTTTTTCAAAAACTTTCGGATATTGCGCCGCAAGTTCCGGAACACAGAAAAAGGTCGCGGGAATATCTTTCTCCTTCAGCAAAGTAACAGCGTTCAGGGCATTCTCGAATTTATCCTCGGTATCCTCGGCAAAAACAGCCACAGTCCTTTTGCCTTTATACCAACGGTCCTTATAGACTATAGGAGATCCGGAGACATAGTCAAAGATATTATCCAGCAGCTGCTGCCAGGCTTTCTGATCGGCAAGATTCCCGGTAACAGACCCCATAGTGAAACCCAGCCAGACAAAACGCGCCGCGATATATTTCCCGTGCACAATCCCGGATTCCGCTGAAGTCAATCTCTTCTGGTAAATCACCGGGGATTCATCCCAGTAGCCGTCTATTCCGGGGCGTGTTTCAACAATATTCGCGGCAATAGGCTTGTTGTAAGTATTAACTTCCAGCCTGAAACCGGGAGGGATATTGGAACAAAGGATACTGTTCCCGTTAAGCGCTAAATTTGCGGTCAGCTCCCCCGCCTCAACCTCTTTTATGTCCTTAAAGGATTCTCCGCCGACCACTTCGCCCAGAAAAGACAGTTCTCTCCATTTCCCATTCTCGTCGCGGGCTCCCGTATAGCCGTCCAGGATTAAACCTTTCTTTTCGTCAGTCGCGAACTCTTTTATTTTTTCAATTTCTTTGGTGGAAAGGCAGACCGCAAACGGCAGTATTATAATCCCGTAAGCTGACAGATCTTTCCCCATAAAATCTTCCTGCGCTACAACTTCATAGCCCGCGTATTTCTGCTTCAGGAAGTTGCTCCACATAATTGAGAGCGGCTCTCCGGTATTTCTGTTATAAAACTTGGAAGTAGCCGTTGACTCCAGCACCAGGACTTTTCCTTCGAGATTCAGAGAGGAACCGGTTTTCTCCCCTGCTTTCTGAAAGTTCCCGAAAAACTCGCCCACCGTGCCGTAATAATTTTCCCTGATAACCCTTGCATAAAAGAAAAAAGAAGAAACGATGAGAACAAGCATCACCACCGTGACAGAAACAACATCAAGGACGCTTCTTTTGGCTCTAATCGCTTCCATTTTTCCTGTTCTCCTCTTTTTTGTAAGGGTCATAAAGTTTTAAGATCTTGGGCACAACAACTGTGTTCTGCTTGACTGCCTGTTTCCCGTTGACAAGTACATTTACTACGGTATTCGGTTGCGCTGTTTGTTTCCCGTCAACAAGCACAACTGTTTCGCCCTCTCTTGTCTCGTTTTCATCATGAATCAGTCTTCTTCTACGCCTGCTGATCACATAAACTGCAATCGCGAATATTATGGTTACAACTGTGGCGATCAGTATCGCCGTGGATATGAGCACGATAAGATTGTAGGATCTCATTTACTATCCCTCCCGGGTCAACCAAGCCCTTTTTAGGGAGCTTTTGAAAGCGTTTGGCCTCTTAACAAATCCGGACCGAAGCTGTTGCTTTTTGACTATTTTTGCCTTATTAACTATATATCGAAATTATATAATAATATTACGAAAAATGCAAGGCAAACATATAATCCCAGTGGTTTTATCGTTTCTTCCCCAGTGTTTCTTCTATCATAGCGAGCAAGGCGCTCGTTTCATACGGTTTTTGAAGGAATTTTCTTCCTTTTTGCTCAATTTCCTCTCTTAAAAGCTCCTCCTCATGATAACCGCTGAAAGAAAACTTTGGGGTTTGTTTTGCTAAATGTTGCAATGGATTTACGCAGAAAGGTTTCTTCGTAACAGGATATATCGAGTCCGTGTCCACGGCTCAGGAGCTTTTTTATAACCTCAACTTCCGATTTTGAGGATAAAGTCTTCTGCACAAGAGTCAAAACAAACTCCTTGCCTGCCTGAGCAAACAAAACTTGCAGATTCCTATACCAACTATTACATCTACATTATATAGAGGAAGCGCAGGTGAAACAAGAGATAGTTTGTCGTTGAATTGAGCAATTTCATAAGGGCTACACCTGGTGGGGTAATCTGTATCGGTACCGGTCTTGCTACTACCGGTTTATTCAGCAGCTACAACCTTTGGTTTCCAGGCATATGCGCCACAAAAAGAGGGCCCCTTTAAAAGGCCCTCCTAAAAGTTCAAAATTGCACATTGCTTCTTATTCTTCAACCCAAACCTTAAGAACAAAGAAAGCCGCGGGCTGATCCGTATAATTGTCAAAATTCCAGATGGAAACCTTGCTCATATCTATCGGGGATTTGCCGTCATTGCAAAAATCGCCGTCAAAAGTGAAGGAAAACTCTTTTTTTCCGGCCGGAATCTCAAACTTATAATCCTTTCTGTTGTCCGGCCCGCCGCCCGCTCTTGCTCCCTTCATACAAAACCCGACATCCTTGACTGTTTTATCTCCGGGATTCACAAGAATGAACTTTATTTTTTTATAGCCTGTCCAGGTTCCTTTCTTGGGCATATACATACCGCACCAGCCATTGGACAAAAACTCCAGCTTCAAAGAACAGTCCCCTTCTTTTGCAGCATATTCTTCTGAGAGAGAAGCGTTGCAGGCGGAAGAATCATCCGGAAGCTCTCCCTTGTTGAAATTAAGGAGCTGAAGACTCTTGGCTCCCGCGCCCAACGCGAAGAACATCACAAGACCCAGTGCCATTACTGCATATAACCTTTTCATCTATTCCTCCTTTGATAAATCTGATTATATTATATACAATCAAGAAGGGATTTTCTTCAAGAATAAATCTTCATGCCCTCACGAGTCCCTCTGCTTTGCGCCTTGACTTTTGAAGGATTTTTCACGATAATCACAACATGGAGGAACTATGAAAGCTAAATGGGAGAAAACACCCGAGGAACTCACCGGCTTCCTTGGCGAAACTATGAAAGATATTGTCGCTGAACCAAAGAAAATGTTCGGCTATCCGGTATATTTCGTAAATGGGAATATGCTAATAGGCAGTTTCGGGAAGAGTCTTTTTTTGCGGATCTCCCCGGAAGAGCAGAAGGAAGTATTCAGAAAGTACGAGGATACGGCTAATTTCTCGCCCATGCCCGGACGCATAATGAAAGAGTATATCGTTATCCCGGAAACAATCTATAAAAATAATAAGAAATTTTCGGTATTATTGTCACAGTCCCTCGCCTACACGGCGTCACTGCCGCCTAAGGCAAAAAAGAAAAAAGCCCGCAAGATTTAACGGGCTTGGGTTTGATGGATCTCCGCACTGGACGAGTTTCACAACCGTTTAGTTTATAATTAAATTGAATTTTTTTCCTTAAATGCAGAAAAACAACACTGACAAAATAAGTTAACAGCTTCCAGTTTTCTTATAATCTTTAATTATCAGGTTTGCCGCAAGTTCCCCCGAAAGGACCACCATAGGCATTCCGCCGCCTGGATTTACGCTTCCTCCGACAAAAAACAGGTTCTTATACTTCTTTGACCTTCTCGGCGCTT
>JBAXDA010000204.1:0-3703 GCA_037141215.1 Candidatus Firestoneibacteriota bacterium
GCATGGAAGCCTGGCTCTATGACGAGGACCGTTGGCCCTCCGGCGCCGCGGGAGGCCTCGTAACCAAAAACCCGAAATACCGCCAGCGCGCGGTAGTATTGACTGTGCTGGATAAGATCAAAGATTTAAAGGTCGGGAAAGATTCGCTCGCGGTTTTTACCGCTAAGCTTAACGGCAGTGAAGCGAGTGACATTAAAATGCAAACACTCTCCGGCCGTTTGAAGAAGCTTGCCCCGCAGGAAAAAATACTGCATTTTTCTGTCCGAACAAACAGGCTCTCTTCCTGGTACAACGGCTTCACCTACCTTGACACCTTGAGCCATGAAGCAGTCAAAGAATTCATCCGTGTTACGCACAAAGAGTACCTTAAAAAGTTCGGAAAATACTTTGGAGGCGTGGTGCCGGGGATCTTTACGGATGAGCCGAACCACGGCGACGGCAAGATAGAGGGCGGCGGAAAAGGTAATGAGTGGGCTTCTGCCCTGCCTTGGACGGTGAAACTCCCGAAGGTCTTCAAGGAACGCTACGGGTACGAACTTCTCCCCCGCCTTGTAGAACTTTTCTATGATGTTGACGGCAAGCCTGTAACCCGGGCGCGTTATCATTATCACGATTGTGTAACCTTCCTTTTCAGTGACGCCTTTATGAGACAGATAGGCGAATGGTGCGGAGAGCATAACTTTCAGTTCACCGGGCATGTGCTGGGTGAAGATATGCTCCGTAATCAGACGCGTGTTGTCGGCAGCGCTATGCGCAGTTATGAACACATGCAGGCTCCGGGGATGGACCTGCTCACCGAACACTGGCGGTTATTTGAAACCGCAAAACAGGTTAGCTCCGCCGCAAGGCAGTTTGGAAGGAAGTGGAGGCTGACGGAAACCTACGGCTGTACCGGCTGGGATTTTAATTTTTCGGGACAGAAGGCGCTTGGGGATTGGCAGGCAGTGTGCGGAATAAATCTCCGCTGCCAGCATCTTTCCTGGTACACGATGCTGGGCCAGGCCAAGCGCGATTATCCTGCGGGGATATTTTACCAGTCGCCCTGGTGGGAGGATTACCGGAAGGTGGAGGATTACTTTGCCCGGGTGAACGCGTTCAATACCAGAGGGGTTGAAGTAAGGGATATACTCTTTATACATCCGGTGGAGAGTATGTGGATGCGTGTCAAGGAAGGATGGCGCGATAAAGATGATACTTTCGGATATGACAGGATGTGGAACAAGCTCTCACAGGCTCTTCTTGCGAACCAGCTGGATTTTGACTACGGCGAGGAAGAACTTCTATCGCGCCACGGATGCGTGAAAGATATTGAGGGAAAAGCGACGCTCTATATGGCAAAGGCGCCTTACCGCACGGTCTTGGTTCCTCCAATGCTCACGATTAGGGCTACAACTCTTGAACTGCTTAAGAAATTTAAGGATGCCGGTGGAAAGGTTATTTTCTGCGGAGAACCGGCAGGCTATATAGATGCCGTTGCCTCTGAGGCTGTTAAACTGTTTTCTAGTCAATGTATATGCGTTCCTGCCGACGGCCCGGCTGTTGTAAAGGCTGTCTCGGCTTGCGGTCGGAGGGTTGTCTTTTCTGATAACAGAGGCGCTCCTTTGACCTCGGTCTTGTCGCTTCTTAGCGAGGATAAAGACGCAAAATATCTTTTTGCCTGCAATACCGGGGAGGATCTTTCGGTCCCGGGGAGTCTTTATGCCCCGCTTGTGGAGACCCCGGATTTAGGCCTTATACCCGATCCGACCGGCTTTGAAACTGAAAATTTCAGGCAGAAGTTTGTCCGTGAAAGAAAAGTTGCCTGTTCCTCTGCCGTGATAAAAATATCTTCGGAGAAAGGAAATCCTCCGGTAGAATGCGATCCGGAGACAGGTTTAATAAGAGAAACAAATGCAAGATGGAAGGACGGAGCCTGGGAGATAAAGACTTCCTTTGCGCCCCTTGCCAGCAGAATGTTTTTGGTTCCTAAAAAGGGCTCAGCCAAAATACCGGCGGTATTATTCCGCGATTTGGCAGACTCCGGCAGGGAGAAACTGAATGCGAAAGACTGGGATATTACACTCTCGGAGAATAACGCGCTGGTGCTTGACAGGCCGGCCTTCCGTATCGGGGGCGGCAAGTGGCAGTCCCCGGAAGAAATCCTCTGTGTTGACCGCAAGGTCAGGGACGCTCTCGGCATAGAACGCCGTGGAGGGGAGATGGTGCAGCCCTGGTCTCAAAAGAAAAAGCTCAAGCAAAAGCATATTAGCGTGATGTTGAAGTACACCTTTGACACTGCCTGCATTCCGTCCGGAGATCTCTTCCTCGCGCTGGAGCGCCCCGAGACTTTCACCTTGTCTTTAAACGGCAGGATACTGCCGGTTGACGCGGAAGCCGGCTGGTGGTGCGACAGGTCTCTGCGCCTGGCGCGGATAGATCCTTATTCCCTAAAGCCCGGCAAGAATGAAATAACGGCTGTTTGTGACTATGCCGAAAGCCATTCCGGACTGGAGATAGTATATCTTCTCGGTAATTTCGGCGCGGCTGTTTCCGGCGTTAAAGTCAGTATTACGGATGTCCCTGAAAAACTTGTAATAGGTGACTGGGTTCCCCAGGGCCTTCCTTTTTACAGCGGGCATGTGACTTACCGCAGGGAAGTTAGTATAAACAAGAAACCCGGAGAAAAGATTTTTGTCCGTGTTCCTGAATATAGAGGCACAGCCGTAAGGGTAAGCGTTGACGGAGCCGAGGCCGGAATTATTGCCTGGGAGCCGAACGAGATAGATATAACAGGATTCGTAAAGAAGAAAAAGATAACTCTATGCCTGGAGGTTCTCGGCCACAGGCGCAACTCGCACGGTCCGTTCCACTTGAACGAAAAATGGCCGACCTGGACCGGTCCGGCTCAGTTCTTGCGGAAGGATAAAACCTGGGTTGAAGGTTACCAGCTTGTTCCCTGCGGCTTAATGAAAGCGCCGGAACTGGTTTTCAAAAAGAGCAAGTAAAGAATTACCTTAGAGATAAAGTGTCAGAACGCTTTAAAATCGTAAGCATACAGGCGCTTGACTGTTTTTGGCGCTTATGTTCTGTAAGGAGGACTGAGTGTATGAAGAAAATACTCCCGGTATTGTTATTATTGCTGACTGTCGTTTCCGGCGCTAAGGCCGCCGGCCGAACAATTCCCGAAATTCCTTCTCTTTCCGGCTGGGAAGAAAACATGAAAACCTTCGGCCTGAAATATATTGCTCCGATACCCTTGGGAGCGGTGAACGAAGCCAGCGTCTGGTATTATGACGGTATCAAGGTTTATTACCAGATAGCAGAATATACCAAAGACGACAAATATCTGAAAGGCATGGAATACTGCAGGGACTGGTACAGGGATAAATTCGCGCTGGTTCTGCCGAAAGCCCAAGGCTGGAGGCTTTTCCCCCACGGTCTTTTTATTGATTACAAAAAAACCGGGGATGAGAAGTCAAAACAGGCCATCCTAAAACTTGCGACTACGGCGGCTTTCTCGGACCAGAGAAAAAATCCCGGAAGAATGGCGCCGGTATCTCTGAGCCGGGAAGTCGCGTATAATATTAACTGCTATCTTACGGCTCACGAACTTAGGGATCAAAGGTTCAGCGTGCCTGATACATTTATTGAGGTCGCGCTCGGTCATCTTGACACCTGGAATAGTTGGCTTAAAACAGACCGGAAAAGTTATCCTTATGGCACC
>JBAXDA010000205.1:0-3698 GCA_037141215.1 Candidatus Firestoneibacteriota bacterium
ATATGTCTGGTATTATGACGGCATCAAGGTCTATTACCAAATCGCGGAATACACAAAAGACAGCAAATGGCTAAAGGGTGTTCAGGTCTGTAAGGACTGGTACCGAGACGAGTATGTGCTGAAGATACCGATGGTAGGCGCCTGGCGGCTTTTCCCCCACGGACTATATACTGACTATAAGAAAACCGGCGACATCAAATCAAAAGAAGCCCTGCTTCAGCTTGCAAAACAGGGAGCCTTCGCGGACAGGAGTGTTGATTACGCAAAAACTTCAGAGTATGACCTGAAGACCGTCGCGCTCAGCAGGGAAGTTGCTTACAATATTAACTGCTATCTTACAGCGCAGGAATTGGGAGATCCCGCTTTCAGCAAACCCGATCCATATATTGACCTCGCGCTTCGCCATTTGACGATTTGGAACGAATGGCTCAAATCCGGCAGCGCTTCCTATCCCTACAATGCGGAAAATGGCACAGGGTTCCAGCCTTTTATGGCAGGACTTACCTGCGAAGCCCTGATATATTATTATGAAAGCAAATTTGCGGATCCAGTGAAGAAAAAGGAGATATTCGCGGCGATAAAAGAGATTGCGGTCCGCATGTGGGATAGCGCCTGGATAGAGGATAAAAGCACCTTCTACTATGAGAATAACAGGAAGGGGCCGGCGCCGGATCTTAATCTTTTAATAGCGCCGCTCTATGCCTGGCTCTGGCACAACACGGGTGATAAGCAGTTCCAGATAAAAGGCGACAAACTTTTTGCAGGCGGCGTCAAGTTTGCCTGGTTAGGCGGAGGAAAACAATTCAGCCAGAGTTACCGCTGGAGTTTTGCTTATGTTAATTGGAGAAAAGTTCCTCCTGTTCCCGTTAACGAAAAATAGGGCAAGAATTATTGCAAAATAGCTAAGGAGTTATGTGAAAAAACCAGCCCTGCTTGCCGTTTTTGCCGTATTCTGTCTCTGCCTAACAAGCCGGGCAGATGAAACAATACCGCCCATCCCCGGCCTCTCGTCGTGGGAAGAAAATATGCTGGATAATTCCAGGGTGATAGCCGCTCAGCCCTCCGAGGCTGACTGCGGAAAAATAAGTGAGGGGTTTATCTGGTATTACGACGGGATTTTCATCTTTCATCAGATTGCGGAGTACACCAAAGATAAGAGCTGGCTGAAAGTCGCCGAAAAGTGCAGAAAATTTTACAGGGACGGCTATGTCATCAACTGTAAAAAAAATTCGGCAGACGGCTGGCGCAATTTTACCCGCGGGCTCTACTATGACTGGACCGTTCTTAATGATGAAACTTCCAAAAAAACAGCCATAGAGATGGCAAGGAAAAGCAAGTTCTCGCAGATAGTCCATTCCGCCCAAATCCGCAGGTGGGACAAGAATGTGGATGTGAGCAGGGAAGTGGCGTACAGCATAAACGCCTGGCATGTGGCTAAAGATCTCGGAGCTTCGGAGTTTTCGGGCAGGGATCCTTACCTCGATACCGCCTTCAGCCATCTGGATATCTGGAAGGCCTATTTAACTAGTTATCCGAACGGCGCTTATCCCGGAGAGCAGACCGCAAAATTCCAGCCCTTCATGTTTGGCCTTACCGCCGAAGCGCTTATCCGTGTTTATGAAAGACCTGAGACCTCTGCCGAGGATAGAGCCAAGATCTTTGTGAAAATTTACGATCTGGCAAAATTGACCTACGACAAACTTTATAATGATTCCAAACACGGCTTTATGGCGAACACGGGAAAACCAAATATGTTTTGGGGAAACATTGACCTGCTTACCGTGCCTCTTTACGGCTGGCTCTGGCATGTTACGGGCGAGAAGTATTTTCTTGACGCCGGGGACAAGATCTGGAAGAACTGGGTGGATTTCGGCTGGCAGGAAATTTCCGGCTGGGGCGGAAAACAATTCAGCCAGAATTACCACTGGAGTTTTGATTATGTAAGGTGGAGATCCCAGGCGCCGAAGCCTGATCCGAAGGCGCTGGAAATGAGAACGGCAAAATCGGAGGCTGTTCTTAACAAGTTGGTTTCGTTCCCTAATCCTTTTAAACTCATCGGCGGAATTGTCTTTACCATAGACAGGATCCTTCCCGATTGCGAAGTGGATATTACAAACTCGGCAGGCGTGAAGGTAAGGGCGCTTAATTCGCAGAAGAAATCCTTTGTGGAATGGGACGGCAAGGACGAGAAGAAGGAGTTTGTTCCCGAGGGAAGCTATACTTTTACCGTCAGGGCAAAAGACGGCGCCGAAAAAACAGGAAAAGTTGAAGTAAAATAATAGCAGAAGGAAGAAAATGAAAAAGTTTTCAACTGCGTTATTTGTTGCGCTTGCGCTTGCAGGCAATCTCTTCCCGGAGAGCGCCTACTGGCCATGCTTTAACGGGCCGAAACAGGATAATATTTCCGCGGAAAAAGGCCTTCTGAAAAGCTGGCCGAAAAAAGGGCCCTCCCTGCTCTGGAAATTTGAGAATGCGGGGCTGGGCTACGGCATTGTTGCCATTGCAAACGATACAATATATATAGCAGGGGATATCGGCGAAGACTGCAAGCTTACCGCGCTTGATATGGAAGGCAAAGTAAAGTGGCAGGCAGCAGCCGGAGGCGCGTGGAACGGAGAGTACAGCGGCCAGAGCGCGACGCCGGCCTATGATGACGGGATGGTCTATTTTATGAACGGCAACAGCGAGCTGACCGCGCTGGACGCGTTGACCGGCCAGGCAAAATGGAGCGCAATGGTCTCTATTAAATACGGCGGAAGAAGAGGCTACTATGGCTACGCCGAATCTCTGATTGTTGACGGAAATAACCTCCTCTGCCTTCCCGGCGGGTCAAAAAATCTGCTCGTGGCGCTGAACAAAAAAACCGGCAAGAAAGTCTGGTCCACTCCGAATTTCATCGGCGATACCGCCTCCTACACTTCTTCTGGCGTAAGGATGCATAACGGCGTAAGGCAGATAATGACTATCGCGCAGACCGCGATTTTTGGAGTGAATGCAGAGACCGGCGAAATGCTCTGGTTCTCCATCTTCAAGGATCCGCACAATGTGGACGCCTGCACCCCTGTTTATTACGAGGGTTATGTCTTCTTCTCGAGAGGCTACGGCATCGGAAGCTATGCCTTAAAACTTGACGAGAACGGAAAAGGCGCGTCGGTTGCCTGGCACAGTAAAGCGCTTGACAACCATCACGGCGGAGTAGTCGGCCTGGACGGTTTTGTTTACGGAAGCGGAGACCTGTACTCGGGCTGGTACTGTCTTGACATAAAGACAGGGAAGATAATGTGGAACGAGCGGGGTGTAGGCAAGGGCTCCGTCACCTATGCGGACGGGATGCTCTATGCTTTCAGCGAGAAAGGTAAAGTCGGCTTACTGGAAACAAGGTCTGATAAGTTTAATATGGTAAGCAGTTTTATGATTCCCAAAGAAAGCAAAGACCTGCTCTGCGGTCATCCTGTTGTCGCGGGGGGAAGGCTGTATCTTCGGGAAGGAAAGAATCTGCTTGTTTATGATATAAAAGCCAAGTAAAATATTTGTAAGCAGTTAAACTGAACAAAGGAGGTCGTATGAAAAAAATCCTTTTCCTCTTTGCGGCGCTGGCAGGCCTGGCTCTTTTCCAGGGCTGCGCCACCCATTATCGCGCCTCCTATGTCGTTACTGATTATGATGAAAGATGCTGGTACGGCGATCACTGGGTCTAC
>JBAXDA010000206.1:0-3695 GCA_037141215.1 Candidatus Firestoneibacteriota bacterium
ATAGGAGTTGTAATATAAAACTTCTCGCTCACTGTTTAATCTCCGTTGTCGGATCCACGGGCGGCGTCTGCGGTTGCGTAGCGGCCGGGGTTATATTTTCTTGAGGAGTTCTATTCGGCTCCGTTCTTCTGTTGCTGTTTTGCCAGTTCTGCCTTCCGCGGTTATTTTCGTTTCTACCGCCGTTCTGCCTATTATTGCTGCCCCGGTTATTATTGTTGCCGCGATTCCTGTTGAACTCAGCGTTGCGGTTGTTCCCGTTTACCGGGCGCTGCGGGCTGACAACCCCTGCTTGAAGCTCCGGAGCCGGTGAAGAAGAGAGTTTAACCTCAGTTGCTTCAGCTGCCGTCTCCGGCAGAACACCGGCCGGCTCTTCTTGTCCTTCAGTTTTAGGCGCAGAACACTTCTTGCATTTTTCTTTATTGGCGCCGTACATGTCAAATTCATAAGCCAGGCAGCACATAAGCCTTCCGCACATTCCTGAGATCTTTGCGGGATTTAGAGGCAGGTTCTGTTCTTTAGCCATTTTTATTGTAACCGGTATGAAATCACGAAGATGAGTGACACAGCATAGTTCCCTGCCGCAGCAGCCATAACCTCCCAGCATCTTGGCTTCATCTCTTACACCTATCTGCCTCATATCTATCCTGGTCTTCAAAGCGTAAGCCAGGTCTTTCACCATGTCTCGGAAATCAACGCGTTTTTCTGCCGTGAAATAGAATATTATTTTGGTCCTGTCAAAAGTGTAATCAGCCTCCACAAGTTTCATCTGCAGGGCTTTTTCGTTAATTTTAGTAAGACAAATCTTGTAGGCTTCTTTTTCTTTTTCGATGTTCTCAAGATATTTCAAAGCGTCTTCCGGGCCTGCAAGCCTGTTCACTTTGTAAAAACCGTGGGTATTTCCTTCCGCGATGGCTTTAGGTTCCTTGAGTACCTGCCCGTATTCAAGCCCTTCCGAGGTATCCACGACGACATAATCCTCTTCGGAGATCTTCAGATTCTCGGGGACAAGGCAGTTATAGATCTTACAGCGGTCCCTAAAGCGCACGCCTGCAGCCTGTTTTAATACAGGTGCCGGCGCAGCGGCAGGCACTTGTGCCGGTGCCGTGTTGTTTTGGTCTTCCATTAAAAGCCTCCACGCAGCAGCAGATCATTTGCTGCCAGGTCAAAATTGATATAGTGTTTCAATAACGCCCTGATTCTGTTCAGTCCCTGCAGTATCTCAGCCGCGCTTTCGGCAGTATATCTTTCAGCAAAAGCGGCAACGGTTCTTCTCTTGTCAGTGTTAACAAGCCCCCCGGCAAGATTCAGCTTAACAGAGACTATATCCCTGTAAATGCTCACAAGTATATTTATAAAATGTTCTCTTACATAAAGCGCTTTCTGTGCTTTTGTAGCGTCTTCTTTGTCTCCTTCCTGAGAGGCGTCTTCTGTATCTTGATCAAGCGTTTCTTCAGCTTTGAATTTGCCGTATTTTCCTGCCAGATCTTTTGTGTTAATCAGAAGACTCTTCTTTAGGAGAGCCTCTGTCATCAAAAATACTTCTTCCCGAAGTTCAAAGAGTTCCTCTTCATAAAACTTTATCGCTTCTCCCGGCCTTCCTTCAGCCATGTTTGAAAGAAATTCAAGTTTGGCGGGGTCAAGTTGAAGCCTCACTTTCAAGAGAGCTGTCGTATCCTCCGCCGAGAGCGTCGAAAAATTCAGCACCTGGCTCCTGGACCTCAAGGTATCCTGTATAGAATGCAGGTTTGAAGTTATCAGGATAATAAGCGTATTGCCCGAAGGCTCTTCCAGCAGTTTAAGAAGAGAGTCTGCCGCGTTATTTCCGAGTTTTTCCGCCTCGTTTATTATCAATACTTTATATTTACAGAAAGACGCTTTGAAAGCCATCCTATTCTTGGCTTCCCTTATCTGTTCAATTTTAATGGTTGCCTTTACCGGCTGAACTATCATTAAGTCGGGATGTTTGTTCTCCGAAAGTTGAAGGCAGCCAGTGCATTTTCCGCAGGCATCCTGTCCGGACTCTTCGCAATTGATATATTTTGCGAATTCCAGCGCCAGGGCAAATTTCCCTGTTCCAGAAGGCCCGTTGAATATATATCCGTGCGCCAGGCGTCCTTTCCTGAAGGCGCTTAAAAGAGCTTCCTTCTCCCTGTTATGACCCAGTATATCCTTAAGCATTCCGCTTCTTCCTGTCCAATAGTTTATCTACCTGCCCTGTTATTGATTTACGCACTTCTTCCAGTTTCCCGGAAGCGTTGATTACTTTTATCCTTCCCGGTTCTTCGGCGGCAAGTTTCAGAAAACCCTTCCTCACCCGGTTGTGAAACTTTAAGGATTCCTTCTCTATCCTGTCTTTGCTGTTCTTTGACTTATGAGCTCTCTCCAGCCCTGCCTTGACTCCAATATCAAGAAGGAGCGTTAAATCCGGGTTTAGTCCTTCGGCAGCAAACAAATTCAATTTTTCTATCAACCTTCTGTCAAACCCTCTTCCAAATCCCTGGTAAGCCAGGGTTGAATCAGAAAACCTGTCACAAAGCACAATATGCCCGGCTTTTAAGGCTTTTTTTACCTTGTCGCTGATATGCTGAGCTCTGCTTGCAAGGTAAAGAAGCAATTCAGCATTAGCGCAGAGCCCCATATTCTTAGTATCCAGAAGAATATTTCTTATTTTGTCCGCAATATACGACCCGCCGGGTTCTCTTGTAAGCGTGACTTTTAAGCCTTTCTTCCGAAGGTAAAGAGCCAGGCTGTTGATCTGTGTGGTTTTTCCGCTTCCTTCCGGCCCTTCAAAAGTAATAAAACACATAATTCTCCTGTTAGACAGCCAGAGGACATAACGCATTTTCTCGTCTGTCGTTAAAATACTGCTGGTAGCACTATAATTAACCTATAATAACATACATTTTATTGAAAGTCAATTAGGGATGTATTGCAGGATAAGGCTTAAATTAGAAATATAGTGCGGAAGCAATCAGAATACCGGAAATAAACAGAAAACCTGGTGATAATCTTTCCATAAAGGCATAAATTCCAAAATAACAACTGCTATTTTCCGGGCTTTTTCTCAGTTATCGCTTTATAGAGTTCCGGCCTTCTTTGCAGACCCCACGCTACCCGTCTAAATTCGTGTTTGTGGGTTGCCAGTTCGCAGGTCTTCTGTTTTAGACTGCACCTTTCGAGCATTAGTTCTGCACTCGCAAAACCAGGCGAATAATCAGTATCCGCAAGTATCAATCCTGTTGGTGAAACTATAGCGCTCCTTCCCGTGTCAGCTGAATCCGGGTCGGGTTTTGAGTAACTTGACGAAACAACAAAGACGCCGTTCATCATTGCCGTGCCTTTCAGGTAGGTGTCCATATACAGACTGCTGGGAGTGTGAGACGGCCACATCGTAGGCCAAAGAATAATCTCCGCGCCTTTAAGCGCAAGAGTTATTGCCGACTCCGGAAAATTCATATCATAACAGACAAGTATCCCGAGGGTTCCAAAATCTGTTTTAAACACAGGTAGGGAATTCCCGGGACTGAATGTTTTCTTTTCGCCCTGCGGAAGATGGGCTTTTCTATATTTACCGGCAACTTTTCCTTTTCTGTCTATTAACGCTACAGTGTTATAAACCCTGCCTTTCTCTTTCTCTGCTATACAGGCAGCAATATACATTTTGTATTTCTTCGCATAGGCAGATATAGTCTTAA
>JBAXDA010000207.1:0-3686 GCA_037141215.1 Candidatus Firestoneibacteriota bacterium
CCCAGACACTCACGGAACTTTTCTTTTTATCCTGTTCAAGATTTTCCATTTCCAGCCCCTTTTCTCGGAAATATTATGCCGCTGTTACCGGCGTAAGGCGTATAACTTTCCTGCTCTCTCTTATTATCCGCCGGCTGTGCGTAACAAAAATTACGGCGCCCCCTAAACCCGCGAACTCCTTAAGAAAAGCAACAGTCTTTTCAGCGTTCTTTTCATCAAGATTTCCTGTAGGCTCATCCGCAAATATCAGCTCCGGCTTGTTGAAGACGGCCCGGGCCAGCGCTGTCCTCTGCCTCTCGCCTGTGCTTAGTTCCGAAGGATAGTGGCCTGCGCGTTTCAACAAGCCGAGATATTTAATAAGTTCCGCCGCGCGCTCCTTCCCCGGTTTATGAGCGGAGGAAAGCGACGCTGATATTATATTCTCCTGCACGGTCAGATAAGGAATAAGATTGAACTGCTGAAAGACAAACCCGACTTTTGCAGCCCTGAGAGCCGCGCGCTTCTCCGCCGGCAGGGAATATATTTCCTCTCCGCCGAGCTTAACGCTTCCGGAGTCGGGGCAGAGCAAGCCTCCGCAGATAAGCAGAAGCGTGGTCTTGCCGCATCCGCTCTCGCCCTGCACGACTACGAAATCTTTCGGCTTCATCTTTAAAGAGAACCGGTCAAGCGCGAGGATTTTTTCGGCCCCCTTCTCATAAGTCTTTGTTATATTTTTAATTTCCAGAATATTCATAGGTTCACTCTTGCCCCAGTATCTCGGCCGGATCTTCAGCGGACGCAAGCAGCGCCGGAGCAAGAGCGGCCGCCCCTGCCACAAGAGGCGTGCCTACCAGCACCGAAATAAAGAGCCCTGTGTCAAAATAGGTTATAAACGGGCCGGCTGCGCCCGCAATTATTCTTCCTGCGGCAATTCCTGCAAGATACCCAAACAGACTGCCCGCAAGCCCTATAAAACAGGCCTTTAAAAGAAACATACCTGCTATGGAGAAAGAGCCGGCGCCGAGCGCCCTGAGTACTCCTATCTCCTGCCTGCGTTCGCGCACATTTGAGAGCATAAGTATGCCCGTCCAGAGCGCCGAAGCAAGTATTATAAGCGGCACATATATAGAAGCGAAATCCTCTTTCTCCGCCCGCATCGCCTGCCTGTGGGCTTTTTCTGCTTCAAGAGAATCCACAGCCGCTCTTTCCGCCCTGGCCCTGGCTTCCGCCCTGGTCACAACCTCGGAAGAGAACTCTATTACCTGCACATCCGGCAGGAGACCGGCGATGTCTTTACGAATAGTCTCAATAATCGACATAGGGCAAAAACATTCCAGCGCCATTATTCCGTTTATTTTTCCCTCTTTTTTCAGGAGCTGCTGAGCCACGCCGAGATTTATCCAGACTGTTATATCTTCCTTAGTTCCTTTCTCAGACTCCAATCTTGTAACTTTGAACTCCCGGCCCAGAAGAAAAAGTGTATCTTTCTCCTTCAGCCCGAGGCTTCTGTGTATTTCGTAACCCGCGGCAAGCTCCCCCGGCCCAAGAGGATCAAACATACTTTCCTTAGCGGAAAGCAGGCTCTCGCCCCTTACTCCCGCGAGAATGATAGAGCGCTCCTTCTCCTCCCACTTTATCCTCTTTTGCAGAACCGGGACCAGATGCTGAAGAGTGGAACTCAGTTTTGATTTTTTCAGAATATTCACATACTCTTCAGGCATATATTTATCAAGGTAATCTTCAGCGTAAATATCGGCAAAGTTCTGGCTCTTCGGGATTATAAGCAGGTTGAAACCCAACTTCTTCATTATCTTCCTGTAATCATCGCCCATAGCCTTCATCCTGTCTTCTGTTTCAATTTCTTTTGCGGCTATCAATTCTTCCGTCTTATTATCATGGGCCTTAAGCAGGGTAAAGGAGGCGGCAAGAGAAGCTACCGCGAGAATCACAGATAAAAGGATGAGCAGCGTTCCCGTTCTCCTGTAAAGCGCCTCTTTTATGACCAGCAGGACAAAATTCATGTTTTCTTCCTTTTGGTGCGGCCCCTGGGTTTCTTAACTTTTCTTCCTCTCGCTAAGCCCGCAAAAACTACCGACAAAGCAAGTATGACTCCAACCGCTGTTTTTATAGCAGAATTCAGTATTCCCTGTCGCGGTTTTTCTTTTTTTGCTCCCGCCCGCGAAACAGCTTCCGGCATTATTGTCGTTTTTCCCGGAGCGGTTTCCGACGGGAAGATGCCCGCCAAAGGCAGAGTTTCTGCTTCAGCCGTAACAGTCCTGTTTATCATACTCTCCCAATCCGCCGAGAGCAGGAGGTCTATCCCCGGATTCTGTTCCTTAATCTGGCAGGAGCAGGGCCCGCAGAGATAACCAGCGGCTGATATTATATTGCGTGTATTCAACAGCTCGCCCTGAAGGCACATAAATGCCCGCCCTTTTCCATAGACGGCAAATACAGCCGGACCGGTTTCAAGTTTTATTCCCGAGAACCCCAGCAAAGAACTTACAAGAAATACTTCCCGCGGGTCATTTTTCTTGACCCTTATTATTTTGAAATTAACTTTTGAGGGAGCTTTTCTTACTTCCGCGTAATCAGCTTCGCTCGGTTCCGGAAGCACAATGGATTTTTCCGCTTTTTTTATCGCCGAACTCAGAGTTTCAAAAGCCTCTTTGTCGGCAGAGGCATCCCCGCTCTCAAGAAAGAGCCAGTCGACCGATACTTCTCCCGAAAGGTCTTTTGCAAGCTCGTCCCTTACAGGGGAAGAAAATATCATCTCCAGGCTCTGTCTCTCAAAAAAACAGATAAACGCTGCTTTTTCTTCGGTCTTAAGGGCGCTGCCTTCATATTCCACCGAAGGAAATAACACCAGGATATAAGGAGGTTTACGGCCCTTTGCCTCTGTGAGTGAAGCGCGCGTTTCCTCGTCAAGTTCTCCTGAGAGATCCACCGTCTCAAACATGATATTCGCCCTTGCAGTCTTTCTGCCGGCAATACGGTCTTTAAGCAGGACCAGCAATTCATTGTCGCTAACGGAGGGTTTCCCGGCAAAAACTATGAACAGCCTGTAATTTGAAGGCTCCCATTTTTCCAGCGCGTAACGGAAGACCGGCACGGAACACGCAGAAGCGGCCGCGGCAATAATAAATACTAATAATAAAATAGCAGTTTTTCTGTGCATGTGCTATCCTCCAAGACTTATTTTAACTTGCCTGAGCGTATTTTTCAACCTACAAGATTGTTCCCTCTCCCGGAGACCGTGAAACAGGACAGGATAATCCTGCTTCCGGGGATTTGAAACCTTTATCCCCGCCCAATTTTTTCCATTCCCGCCATAATAGCAGGACAAAGACCAACGCGGGCAGCAGCATGACTGCTGTCCAGAGCGGATAGTAACGGTAATGCCAGTCGCCGGGCCCTGCTATTTTTTGAAGCAGATCAAGCGAAAGACCGGCAAGCATGCTGCCCGGAATGAAAACCAGTGTCCTTAGCATCGCATTGGCCCCGCAAAACTGGCCGTACTGCTCCCTTGGAAAGATCCGCATGTACATCGGTATCTCCGAGGTGCCGACAACGGCGGCAATGCAGTTTTGCAGAATCGTGAGACTATAGAGAAGAGTCAGGTTAGCCTGTCCGAAGTCCCGGAAGATCCAGGCGCATTGAACCGCATGCAGCAGGAAATAAGCCGCCAGGCCCCAGATGAACATCCT
>JBAXDA010000208.1:0-3677 GCA_037141215.1 Candidatus Firestoneibacteriota bacterium
CCTGGGATAAACCCTCTCTTGCCTGCCTCTCCTCCAGAATACCGTACGGGATTAAGCTTGAGAAGAAAACCTTGAAGATGGTCGGAGCCGCAGAAGATTTTATCAGGGGCCTTGGCTTCCGGCAGCTTCGCGTGAGGCACCATAAAACAGTTGCCAGAATTGAGGTAATGCCGCAGGATATTTCACGGATACTTGCCCTTAAAGAAAAGATTGCTGAAAAACTAAAAAAGTTGGGCTATACTTATGTTACGGTTGATCTTGAAGGGTTCAGAAGCGGCAGTATGAACCTGGTCCATTTGAAAGCGGGGAAAAAGTGAGAGGATATAACGCGGCTATACTGGCAGCCGGACTGGGTGTCGGAATCTTCGGAGGTATGTTCGGGCTCGGCGGCGGTATAATAATGGTGCCGCTCCTGCTGTATCTCTTTAAAAAGGATATCCATACAGCGACTGCGACTTCCCTGGCGGTAATAGGGCCGCTGGCTGTCTCCGGGACCGTTGGAAATATCCTGTCCGGAAAGATAATCTGGACAGCGTTTTTTGCCATGTCAGCGGGCTCGGTTATCGGCGCCTATGCCGGGGCGGGGCTCTCAAAAAAAGTGCCTAAAGCGGCTCTGCGCAAGGCTCTTGGCTATGCTGTTATGCTGACAGCGGTTTCAATGGTTATTTTTCCCGCGAAAGCTGTTGACGAAAAACTTGTGCTCGTTGACACAGGGCTTATTTCACTTCTGCTTATGTTTCTTTCCGGGCTCGCCGTAGGGGTCTTTGCGGGAATGCTCGGCCTGGGCGGAGGTATTATTCTAAATCCTATTATGCTTTTCGGGTTCGGGTTTACGGCTCAGCAGACAGTCGCTACTTCTCTGGCGATAATTGCGCCGACCTCTTTAAGCGGATCCATAAAACAATACAGAAGCGGGCATATTGATCTGAAACTCTTCCTGCTGCTGGCGGGAGGGGCTTGCGCCGGGTCATTTGCCGGAGCAAAAATAAAAGACCACATAAATAATGAGGACTTAAAGATTCTGCTGGGCGTGGTTGTTTTTCTCATAGCGCTCTTTATTATATTGAAAAAAAGCGGTAAAGAATAATATGCGCTTGCATTAATTAATGTGTTTGGAGGGTTTATGGCTGATAAGATCAACAAGCTTTGCGGCCTGCCTTTTCTGGCGGGGGCACTCGAGGAGCATCCGAACTTCCTTCAGTTCACGAAGGAAGAGCTTCTGGCCTTCTCGAAATACTGCGCCGGCAAGTCTCTGGAAAAAGACACCGTGCTTTTCTCCGAGGGAGACTGCGGCACCTCTATGTTTATAGTGAAAAAAGGAAATATTAAGATATTGAAAGTGGGTTTTCTTGGAGAGACGGCTCTGGGGCAGATAACGCCGGGGGAATTTGTGGGAGAAATGGCAGTCATTGACAACAGTCCGAGAATGGCCACGGCAAAGGCCTCGGTGGACACTGAATTGTTGGAGCTGACCTCAGAAAAATTTGAACAATTAAAAAAAGAGCATCCTGCCATTGCGCTGAAGATCGTGGATGTTCTTCTCAGGATTTTAAGCGTAAGACTGCGCTCCATGACTTCAAGAATGCTGAAAAAGTAAACAGGAGGTTCAATGCAAATCAATGATATTTTAAAAGTTATGGTAGAAAGAAATGCTTCGGATCTTCTGATCAAACCAGGAGTTCCTCCGACCTTCAGGGTGGACGGGCTTTACCAGGATCATGACGCGCCGAAGCTTACGGCCGCGGCAGCAAGGGAACTGATAGCTCAGATGACGGATGACAAGCAGAAACAGCTTTTCGACGAAGAAAGAGAGCTCGACTTTGCCTATTCAGTAGAGGGTCTTGCCAGGTTTAGGGTCAATGTTTATCTGCAGGCCGGAAATCTTGCGGCAGCGATAAGAGTGATTCCCTTAAGCGTTATGACGCTGGATGAGCTCGGAATGCCCCCGATACTCAAAAAACTTGCGGAGAAACCCCGCGGGCTGATTCTGCTTACCGGTCCCACAGGTTCCGGAAAATCAACTACTATCGCGGCTATGATAGACCATGTAAACACCACCAGAAGATGCCACATTATGACCATTGAAGATCCTATTGAATTTCTGCATACCGATAAAAAAGCCATTGTAGATCAGCGCGAGGTCGGGAGGGATACTCTTTCTTTCAATAACGCGCTGAAAAGAGTTTTAAGGCAGGACCCGAATGTTATTGTTATCGGCGAGATGCGCGATCTTGAAACCATTGCCATTGCCATAACGGCGGCCGAGACGGGGCATCTTGTTTTTGCGACACTGCATACGGGAAGCGCCGCTCAGACCATTGACCGTGTTGTGGATGTCTTCCCTGCCAGCCAGCAGTCCCAGATAAGAAGCCAGCTCTCTCTCGCCCTTGAAGGCGTTATCTGCCAGGTACTGATACCGAAAGCCGACGGAAAAGGGCGCGTTGCCGCCATGGAGATACTTACCGCATCAAGCGCCGTAAGAAGCCAGATAAGAGCAAATGACCTTGCCATGATCGGGTCCACCATACTGACGAGCAGGCAGGAAGGCATGCAGACTCTTGATTATGCGCTTAAGGAACTTGTTGACAGCAAGACGGTGACCCTCGAAGCGGCTGCGGCAAAGGCAGCCAATCCGGATCAGTTCTTAAAGGCAAACACGCCGGCTGTTTTCGGGAAGAAAAAATGATTCAGGAACTAAAAGTGAAGAC
The DNA here is from genome assembly GCA_037141215.1 of Candidatus Firestoneibacteriota bacterium. Classification (GTDB taxonomy): domain Bacteria; phylum Oederibacteriota; class D2-FULL-39-29; order D2-FULL-39-29; family CAIOVX01; genus JBAXDA01. The sequence goes on from JBAXDA010000208.1 coordinate 2,709, forward strand.
CTCCTCCAGAGAGGAATTTCTTGATATTACAGGAGAGGTTACCAAAGCTGTCCAAAAGAGCAAAATAAAAAGCGGCGTTTGCCATATCTTTATTCCTCACACAACCGCGGGTGTTACGATAAATGAGAACGCGGATCCGTCAGTCAGAAAAGACATCCTCAGGAAGCTTAGCGAAGTTGTGCCGCGCAATGACGGCTATGAACACGCCGAAGGCAATTCCGATGCCCACATTAAGGCTTCAATGATGGGTTTTTGTCAGACAGTTTTTGTTGAGAACGGCGGCTTGGTTCTTGGCACCTGGCAGGGAATCTATTTCTGCGAGTTCGACGGACCGAGAAGCAGAAAAATAGTAATAAAAACAGGGGTGTAATTGCGGCAAAGTTTACAAGGCGGCAAGATTATAAAACGGGGGTAATAATGATAAAGAATATCGGCGTGATGACAGCGGGAGGGGACGCTTCCGGTATGAATGCGGTTATCAGGGCGGTTGTAAGGACTGCCATCTACAAACATCTCAGGGTCTTCGGAATAAAAAGAGGGTTCAGGGGACTTATAGATAACGATATTGAAGAACTTGACTTGAATTCTGTCAGCGGTATCATAAACCGGGGCGGAACAATACTAAAAACTATCAGGTGTCCCGAGTTTAAGGAAAAAAAGAACCAGGCAGAAGCGGTAAAGCATCTTGAGCTGCAGGGGATAGAAGCCGTTATTATTATCGGCGGCAACGGTTCTCTTGCCGCGGGTTCGGCGCTTTATTATGACTGGGGAGTTCCCGTAATCAACATTCCCGCTTCTATAGACAATGACCTTTGCTACACGGATTATACCGTGGGCTTTGACACTGCCGTCAACACCGCGCTGGAAGCCATAGATAAAATAAGAGACACGGCTTCTTCACATGACCGCGTCTTTGTTGTGGAGGTAATGGGAAGGGACAGCGGTTCCATTGCTCTTGAAGTAGGGCTT
>JBAXDA010000209.1:0-3656 GCA_037141215.1 Candidatus Firestoneibacteriota bacterium
TCCGCAATGCCTGCTTTCTTGGCATAGGCCACCATCTCCGCAATTTCAGGATGCAGTAAAGGTTCGCCGTAGCCGTGCAGAACCAGATTGACTTTCTCTTTCTCCGGCAGTTGATTAATTATCCTCTTATAAAGACCGAATTTCATCATACCGGCAGCTCTCTTATTTTCTTTTCCCCCTGAAGAATGCACAGGGCACATTGTGCATTTCAGATTGCAAAGGCTGGTAGGTTCTATTGCCACTATCCTGGGGTACGGCGAAACCCGTCCCGCAACCTCGCCGAAAAGCCACCTTTTGTCTTCAAGCCCAAGCTGGTAAAAAACACCTTTAGCTTTTCGCAAGCCCCGCAGGCCCGTGCTCTTAAGGAACTCCGTCCTAACCACATGAATTTCAGCGATATCAAAAGGTATTCCAAACACGGGCTTAAAATAAAGGTGGCGAATTTGTTCCGAATCCAGTTTTTCGGCCATCCTGTCAAGCATTCCGACGGAGAGCAGGTCATTCTGCCGGCTTAGGACAATTACGGACTTATGTCCTCCTAAAGCCAGAACATCCGCCAAAGCTCTTTCCGACACTATCTCGGCGCCGAATTTTCCGGCTATTCGCATAAGATGCGGAGAGACCCAGTCCCTTCCTGAGAGCACAATATATAGTTTTCTGCCGATTTCAAATCCCGAGAACTGGCGCTCGAGCAAAGCTTCCTTCTCCCGCCCTTTAATCAGGCCTGCAACATAGCCCGGGAACCCGGGCCTCTGCTCAACAAACGCGGCAACCGGCGTATTCCGCTTCATACGGGCTCCGGAAGGATGTATTTTTCGATAAAAGAGGTGCCTCCGAAAGAAATATAAAGTTCGTTACCGGCTCCAAGCGCTATTCCGCAAGGGGTCATTGACTTCTCAAGATTGAAAACGCTCTCAAGTTCCGGGCTGCCGGGGATATCGGTGAGCCTGTATTTTTTTATCCTCATATTCAGGTGGTCCGCGACGAAAAGGCTGCTGCCCCTGACGGCAAGATCATGGGGCCCGTTAAATTCCTGCGCGGCAGAGCCAAAACTCCCAAAAGCCCCCACAAATTTCCTTCCGGGATCAAAAATCTGCACTCTGTGATTATTAAGGTCGCTCACATAAAGAAAATCCTTCCCGTCCAGCGCAGCCGCAACCGGGAAATTGAATTCTCCGTTGCCGGAACCTTTGCCTCCCAGAACATTCAGAACCTGCCCGTCGCGTGAAAGTTCAAATATTTTATGAAGTTTCCTGTCGGTAACTATCAGTTTTCCCCAGCCGCCCGCGCAGAGGCCGAAAGGCTCTCCAAATACTCCCTTTATGGAGCCGAGGTAAGCGCCCCCGCAATTGTATTTAAGAACACAGGCGTTTGAAACATCGGCAACAAAAACTTCGTCTCCGCTCAGGGCAAGTCCTGCCGGTGAATAGAGTTTTCCTTCCCCCAAACCCCTGGTCCCTATTTTTTTTATAAACTTCCCGCTCCCCGAGAGAACCGCGATACAGTGCCCCTGCAGAGAGGACGCGAGCAGTAATCCGTCAGGAGCCAGGGCAAGACCCCTCGGTTCTTTGAGGTAATCGCCTGAATCAAAATCAGCAAGCCAGCCGCTATCCCGGGTAATCCGATCCGTGCCTGCCGCCTCTTTTTCCGAATGAGAAATGTAAGCATTGACGACTTTCTGCGGCTCTCCGACTTCCATTATCCTGCCCTTGCTGAGCCAGATAACCTTTGTGCAAAGACTGAGAACGCTTCCCAGATCATGGGAAACAAAAACAATGGTCTTGCCTTTTTCCTTGAACCGGTCGAGCGCGTCCCTGCATTTTGCCTGAAAGTTCAGGTCTCCAACCGCGAGGACTTCGTCAATTAACATTATGTCGGTGTCAAGATGCATGGCGACAGAGAAACCAAGACGGACGAACATGCCCATGGAATATCTTTTAACCGGTGTGTCGAGAAATTCCTCTATCCCCGCGAACTCAGTTATAGAGGAGAACGCGGCCTTTATTTGCGCTCTCTTCATGCCCATAATGGACCCGCAGAGAAAGATATTCTCCCTGCCGGTCAGATCAGGGTGAAAGCCTGCGCCCAGTTCTATTAGCGAGGCGACCCTTCCTGAGACCTTAAGCTCTCCTTCATTCGGCCTCATGATTCCTGCAATAAGTTTGAGCATCGTGGTCTTGCCGGCGCCGTTCTCTCCTATTATTCCGAGCGCTTCGCCGGGTTTTATTTTAAGATCAAGGTCTTTCAAAGCCCAGAAAGCGTCCGGGTTAGGAAAGCGCTTACGCCCGAAAAGCCGGCCAAAAGAACCGGCTAAAGCATCGCGCAGGCTCGTGAGCCTCTCGCCTTTAATGAGCCGCTTTGACACTCCATTGAATTCTATGGCGTTTTGCATTTATATTCTTTCCGCGAACAGGTATTCCATTTTATGAAAGACAGTAAGACCCGCAGCCAAGACCAGAAACGCTATTACTGCGGCAATAAGAAACGGTCCGGCATTGAGCAGGGCGCCTTCAAAGACCACGCCTCTGTAAGCATCCACAAGAGGTATCATAGGATTCAGGGCGAGCAGGCAGGAAATTGGCCCGCTTGAACTGTTTATCGGATAGATGACCGGGGTTGCAAACATCCAAATCACGATCACGGAGTCAAAGATATATTTAACATCCCTGAAAAATAGATTGCCCATAGAAAACAGCAGGGCAAGCCCAAAGGTAAAGGCCAGTTGGACAAAAAGTATGACAGGGATCCAGAGCAGGGCAGGCGTAAACTTAATGCCGAAGAAGGGCATAAGAAGAAAAAGCAGCGCGAGCGCGAGAAAAAAATCAACCAGCTTGGAAAGGACCGAGGAGAGCGGAAAAACCTCTCTCGGGAAATATACCTTCGTGACCAGGCCGGCATTGCTCACCAGCACGGGAACCGCCGAAGAAAGGCTATTGGCAAAGAGATACCAGGCCACCAGGCCGCAGTAGACAAAAATAGGGTAAGGAATCCTGCCCGTAGAGATCGGCGCGACACGGCTGAAAACGAACGAAAATATAAGCATCATGGTAAGAGGAGAAAATACCGCCCAGGCTATGCCAAGCAAGGTCTGTTTGTACCTGAGCTTGACGTCCTTTAGAACAAGGCCGGCCAGCAGTTCCCGATACTCCCATATTTCCTTCAGGCTTTTTATCATATTTTGTGTGATTTTGAGTCCGAGCTACAATACAAAAATTATACTATATTCCGGCAGGGTTCTGCCATACATTTAAGACCGGCAAAAATACAACGAAAGGCTATAGAGTGTTCTGCATCTATTCAGCCAGCCCGGGCCAGAATTCCGGTGGAAGAAATCCGAGTGGCGCCGGCTCACCGATAATTTCTATATCCCCCGCAGCCATTTTTAGCCTTTCCATAAGCGCCGCAAGGTATTTTATTTTTTCCGTCTTGAGGCCCATAAGTCGCGCGGCCGCGTAATCCGCGGCAAGCAGGTTCGTGGAAGCCAGCAGAGCGCCGGCATACTTTGTGTCGGTGAGAAACGGGCCGTCCTTCTCACCTGCCAGAACCCCGTCAATAACAGAAAAAAATTTACGCGTTTTGTTCAGCATGCAAAGATAAAGATCCGCGGCGGTTCTCCAGGCAGTGTCATTTCCTTCCCAGGCCCCGCGGTACCGACC
>JBAXDA010000210.1:0-3654 GCA_037141215.1 Candidatus Firestoneibacteriota bacterium
AGCCTCGTCCTTCAGCCGCCGTTCCTCCTCTTCCCGTTGCTGAGCCTCGTCCTTCTGCCTCCGTTCCTCCGCCAGTGCGGTTTCGGCGCGTTCGGCGCGCAGGATGGTGGACTGCGCCACGCCTACGGCGATGCGCCGGACTTTGATGTAGGCCTCGTAAGCGGCACGTTCAGCCTTGGAAAGCTTTAGCACATCAAGCACTTTCTTGGCCTCGTCCAAGCCTTTACCCGAGGCGCCCCGCTTGATGTTTCCGGTCTTGAGGAAATAGATCCACTGGTCAAGGCCGTCACGGGCCACATTGTTGAAATTGTTGACCTTGAGCAGGAAATATTCGGGGAAGATGTCTGAGACTTGGAGGCATTTGTATGACTCCTTCTGCAACTCGCTCAGGTTAAGCAGGTCGTTGTGGTGCATGCCACGGAACTCATTGCGACCGGTGTAGACGTAGTCCAGACCCTGCCCCAGGTCGAAGTGCAGGATGCTGATGGAAATGACCCGTCTTATCGCTCCGTATTCCTGGCCTGCCTCAATGCTCTCCACGAGCGCCTTGGAGGCGCCGAAGGCGATGCGGTGGAAATAATCCCCTTCGTCCTCGTACTGCACTTCAATGATGATGTTGCGGTCGAACTGATCCTGCGCCAGCAGATCGACCCGGTTCGTCTTGTCGTCCTTATCGACCGCATTGCTCCCGCTTTCCAGAATCGCCTTGATCGTGATATCATCACGCAACAATTCCGACAGGAAACCTTCGAGCACGCCAAAGTTGGCCTTGCTGCGCAGCAGGCGCTTGATCGCCCAGTCAAAACTGACAAGTTTTCGTTCAGCCACAGGGATATCTCCTCCAAACTACGAACTCAGTAAACTGTATTCGTTCACTAAGTTCGTACTAAAATAAAATATGAAGAACTGTTGATTACATATGGTCGCATAAGATAGTCAGGCCGGACTCGAAAAGCAAGGAGGGAATTATTATTATAATGAGTGTGTCCACTGCCGTTCCATTGGATTAATGGATTGTTGCGAATCAAAGAGTCATGCAAAAATCATCCTATGGGAAAAATCCGGAATGCCGATGAAGAGGCGGGTCAGAAAACCCGCCCTCCGTTGAAAGGCAAAAAAACAAAATCACAGGCGCTGTACAAAATCATATGTAAAGTCGCTCCGCGAATTTACATCAGTACATACCGGAATTCCTGAACTTGGCAGGAGAGACACCGAAGGATTTCCTGAAAGCCTTGCAGAAATGACTAGTATCGTCAAATCCGCAGGCCGATGCGACTTCTTTAACGGACATTTTTTCGGTCTGCAATAATTTCACAGCTCTGTTCAGGCGTAACTCCCTTATGAAAGCGCCCGGAGAAATTCCACGCTTCGCAGTGAAAAGTCTGGAAAAATGATACCGGCTGTATCCGGAAATTCTGGCAAGTGCATCCACACCTATATCAATGTCAGGATTATCTCTGCAATATTCATTCACCTTTTCCATGAATTCAGGAATTTCACCACCACAAGAACTTTCAGGCATTAGTTCGTCCATGAGACTCATAGTCAACTGATAGGCCAGAGACGATGAAATGAAAGGGTTTCTGATCTGGCCGGCATACGCAGTTTTCAATATTTGGGCTGCTGTCTTAATTGTATTGGAGGAGTTGTCGAAATCATTCACCGGCCCGGCTCTTTTCAAAATTTCCCTGCAAACCCTCAAGACCTCCCTTCCACAAAGGCAGACATAGATGAATTCCCATTCCCGCGAATCTTCCGGAAAATAATAACGGTGATTATGCGGGATGTGAAGCAGGACGCCCCTGCCCGGCGTGAGCTCAAAGGATTTACCTTCATATTCAAGTCTTCCAAACCCGCGTATGGTGTATTGCCATAGTATAAATTCTGTCTTACCCCGTTTCAGGCCATACCAGTTATATGAGGTCGAAGTTTTCAGGGAATGGCCGCAGCTCGTAAGCATGGAGTGCAGAGGAACTGTCCGCGCCGGAAAAACAAGACTCATCTCCCGGTATTCAAGTTGTTTTAATTCATTTAGCATAATATTACCATTATTAGCATTTTTTTCATATTTACTACACAAATCAATGTTCTATAGTATAGCATAATTAATATATTTTTTGCTGACAAGGAAAAAATCAGAAAGGAAAAAAACATGTCATTCAAAATCGCATTCATCGGTGCTGGAAGCTTGGGATTCACCAGAAAACTCTTGTCCGACATACTTACCGTTCCGGAGTTCAAGGACATCAGAATCGCATTCACAGACATCAATGCCAAGAACCTGTAGATGGTAGCCAAGCTGTGCCAGCGGGATATAACTGCCAATAAGTTGAAAATTAAAATCGAAGCCACCACAAATCGCCGTCAGGCATTAAAGGATGCGAAATACGTGATAAATGTGGTCAGAATAGGCGGGCTCGAAGGTTTTGCAACTGACGTGGACATTCCCCTCAAATATGGAATAGACCAGTGCGTCGGCGACACTCTATGCGCAGGAGGCATCATGTACGGTCAGCGCGGAATAGCCGCCATTTTGGACTTCTGCAAAGACATTCGCGAGGTCTGCGCTCCAGAGTGCCTGCTGCTCAATTATGCCAATCCGAATGCGATGATGACTTGGGCCGCCAATAAATTTGGCAAAGTGAAAACTATCGGTCTCTGCCACGGGGTTCAGGGGGGACATGAAATGATAGCTTCCGTTATCGAGCTTCTTATAAACAAGGACAAGGGAGCCAAGGAAGGCGGCAAGAACTATGAAAAAGTGACCATGAAAGACGTTGACATCATATGCGCCGGCATAAACCATCAGACTTGGTATATCAGCATCAAATACAAGGGAAAAGACTGGACAGGCAGAATGCTCGAAGGGTTTGAGCTGCATCCGAAATTTTCAGTGACCGAAAAAGTCAGGATCGACATGATAAGGCGCTTCGGGTATTACAGCACAGAATCCAACGGACACCTTTCAGAATACGTTCCATGGTACCGCAAGCGCGCCGATGAAATCAGCAGATGGATCGATCTCTCCTCATGGATCAATGGTGAAACCGGAGGCTATCTCAGGATATGCACAGAGGGACGTAACTGGTTTGACACCGACTTTCCGAAATGGATGAAAGCCCCAGCCAAGATTTTCTCAAAGAAGGATCGTAGCTGCGAACACGGATCCTATATCATTGAAGGGCTTGAAACCGGCAGAATCTACCGCGGTCATTTCAACATAGTGAACAATGGATGCATCACAAATCTTCCGGATGATGCCATCATTGAAGTTCCGGCATATGTTGACGGGAACGGCATAGGCATAGCGAAAGTCGGGGCTCTCCCTCTCGGTTGCGCGGCGGTCTGCAATGCCAGTATTTCTGTCCAACGGATGTCTGTTGAAGCGGCAGTCTCCGGCGATGACTTCCTCCTCAGGCAGGCCATGATGATGGATCCGCTCGTAGGCGCAGTCTGCAATCCTCCGGAAATATGGCAGATGGTGGACGAGATGCTTGTAGCCGGTGAAAAGTGGCTCCCCCAATACAAGAAATCCATTGCTGAAGCCAGAAAACGCCTTTCAAAAGGCAATCTGATTCCCACAAAAGAAGGATACCTCGGAGCGGCAAGACTGGAGAAGGCTGTGAATTAGGCGGCCAGAAGGCCGCAACT
>JBAXDA010000211.1:0-3631 GCA_037141215.1 Candidatus Firestoneibacteriota bacterium
GCTTTATTCCGAGGTCTATGCCGGCGGTTGGATTGAAGGTTTCTTTCTTGTTGCCGAGAGTTTTAAGAAAAGCGGATTTATCGAAGAATCTTCTGCGCTACTTCGGGAGATAGTAAAAGAAGGCGCTGCCGTAAAACAGGAAAAAACGGTGAAGGAATACATTGAGAGGGCAAGAACTGAACTTGGCAAAAATTCCGCAGGCACCGCGTGAACCGATGAATATTACGCTTATCGGAATGGCAGGTGCAGGCAAGAGTTACATAGGGAAAGCGCTCGCGAAAAAACTCGGCTACAAATTCCTCGACATTGATGTAATTATCGAAAAAAAGCTAGGGAAAAAGCTCCGCGATGTTGTCGTCTCTCTGGGGGACAAAGGCTTTGTAAAGCTTGAAGAGAAAACTATTCTCTCTCTGAAAAACCCTGTTAATACGGTATTCTCTCCGGGGGGAAGCGTTGTTTACTCACCTAAAGCAATGAGATTTCTAAGGACAGTAGGCCCCGTCGTCTTTCTTAAAGCTCCTTTCCCTGTTATAAAAAAACGGATTCCGGATATGAGCGCCAGAGGCCTTGTTAAGTTTAAACATAAAAGCCTCCATACTCTTTATGGAGAGCGTTTACCGCTATACAAGCAATACGCCGACTTTGTGGTAACCTTACCTAAAGGAGCGACAAAAACCGCTTCAATAAAAAAAATACTTAAAGTGACCGATAAATTGAGTAAATAGATTCTTCCCAAAAGGAGGGTGTGAATATGTTCAAAAAAACTGTAATGGTGCTTGCGCTACTGGCGCTGGTTTGCGGGGCGGCTTCAGCAAAAAAAATGGCTGTCCTTAATTTTAATAAAGGTGATATGACCGACGACAACAACAACACCGTTGTTTCGTTATCGGATGAAAACAGCGAGAAGGCAGGCGATTTCACTATGAAATGCGATTTTTCTGAAAAATCAAAAAGCCCCTGGGCCGCTGTTTTTCAGCCCAAGAAAGCCACCTGGTCGGGTTTCACAAAGATAAAGCTCGGAGTTTTTAATCCCGGAACCGAAGACCTTAAGTTCGCCTGGATGATAAAAGGCGCGAAGATGAGCAATGGCCCCGATAACAGGAAGGATTGGGAATTAACCGCAAAGCCGGGAAAGAATTTATTAGAAGTAAAGCTGACGGATGTAATTTGCAACGACGGAAAGTCCCAGTTAGATATTTCCAAGATATTTATTTGGGCCCTCTGGAACCTTGAAGAAAAGCCCGTGACCTTGTACTTCTCAAAAATATCTCTTGAGGATGAGAGCAAGTAGGCTTTAGAGCCAGAAAACGGCAAGGCCACGGCGTTATTAAATGCCCCAAAATGCCTTATTAAATGGCTCTATTTCTCAATTGACAACAGGGGCTCTTCGCTATACAATTAAGTAAATAGATTTGAGCCAAGAAGCCAGATTTAATCTGGCTCTTTTTTTGAAAAATGATTAAAAGGATTAGGGTAAAACGATTACACAGATTAAACAAAAACGCAGGGTTTATCAGTGCCCGCCTCGCCGTCAAAGACGGCGGGCGAGGTCTTGCCACGAAAGTGACAGATAATCAACCGGTGAAACCGGTAATCTGTGTAATCACTATAGGAGTTAACTTTAATGGCAAAACGACTCATTCAACCCTCTGAAAACGGCGAAAAGCAGTCTATACCCAGGAGGCTGAAAAACCTGGTAATAGGCAAGGCAAAGGATCATACCACAAAAGGTGTGTTCCACCAGCTTACACTTATAGCATTTTTTGCCTGGGTGGGCTTAGGTTCTGACGCCATTTCTTCGTCCTGCTACGGGCCGGAAGAAGCTTTCCGGGCGCTGCACGGCCATACCTATCTCTCCATATTTGTCGGATTGGCATCAGTTTTTACCATTTTCATTATAAGTTCAAGTTATAATCAGATAATAGAGTTATTCCCAAACGGAGGCGGCGGGTATATGGTGGCCAGCAGGCTAATCAGTCCTTCCGTCGGGATGGTAGCCGGTTCCGCCCTTATTATTGATTATGTTCTTACCATCACGCTTTCGGTCGCCAGCGGGGCAGACGCCATATTCTCTTTCCTGCCTCCGGAGTTCTTGATTTTTAAATTATATTTCGCGGTAGCAATACTTGTTCTGCTGATCCTGCTTAACCTTAGAGGATTAAAAGAGTCTATTTATGTGCTCCTGCCGGTCTTTATTGTTTTTGTGGTTATGCACGGAGCCGGCCTCCTAATATCGTTTTTCACGCATTCCGGAGAGTTAAGCCTTGTGGCCAAGGCCACGGCTACGGATTTGAAGGACTCGGTGACGCAGATAGGGATATGGGGAGTACTTGCTCTTTTGATTAGGGCATATTCTATGGGTGCCGGCACCTATACCGGTATTGAGGCTGTGAGCAACGGCGTTTCCATACTGAGGGAACCAAGGGTAAAAACAGCAAAGAAAGTAATGCTTTATATGTCCATTTCACTGTCTGTGCTGGTTCTTGGGTTTATGGTTTCCTATTTATTGTACGGGGTTCACCCTGAGCCCGGCAAGACCCTGAATGCCGTGCTTTTCTCAAAAGTTTTCGGCTCAACAGGTATAGGCTATATTCTGCTTCTCATACTTCTTGTTTCCGAAGCGGCCATCCTTTTCGTTGCGGCGCAAACAGGCTTTGTCGGCGGTCCCAGAATGATTGCTACCATGGCAGGAGACAAATGGTTCCCCACAAGGTTTATGCTGCTTTCGGATCGGCTTGTAACACAAAACGGCATACTTGTAATGGGAATAGCCGCAATGATAATACTTGTGATGACGCACGGCAATGTGAGTTTTCTTATTGTGCTTTACAGCATTAATGTTTTCATAACCTTTGTCCTTTCTCAGCTGGGCATGGTCAAGCATTGGTGGCTTTCAAGGAAGACAGAGTTGAAGTGGAAAAGAAAGCTTACGATAAACGCCGTCGGGCTGGTCCTGTCGCTTTTGATTCTTGTCTGTGTTGTTGTTTTCAAGTTTTACGACGGAGGCTGGATAACCATCTTTATTACCGGAGCCCTGGTTGCGCTCGTGCTAAGCATTAAAACCCATTACAACAAGACTGCAAAATTACTAAAGCGCCTGGATGAACTTGTAATGACGGTAATGCCGGAAACTACAAAAGATGCTATGGAGAAAAAATTAAAAGAAAAAGGGGAAATTCAGTATGATCCTGAAGGTAAAACTGCCGTTGTTCTTGTGAACGGCTTCAATGGTCTGGGGCTTCACACCCTGTTGAATATCTTCAGGCTTTTTCACGGTGTTTTTAAGAATTTTGTTATTTTGCAGGTTGGCGTAGTGGATACGGGGTCTTTTAAGAGCGGAGAGGAGATAGAGAAGCTTAATACCAAGATTACGGAAGAAGTGGACCGATATGTTAATTACATAAAAACACAGGGTTACTTTGCGGATGGTTTTGCGATTACGGATGTTGATGTTGTTGAAGGAGTTACAAACGCGGCCCCTGAGATCCTGAAAAAATACCCTAACGCCATTTTCTTCGGCGGACAGCTTGTTTTTCCCGAGGAAATATTCCTCTCAAGGTGGCTGCACAACTACACCGTCTTCGCCATTCAGAGAAAGTTCTATTATCAGGGAATACCCATGGTAATGATA
>JBAXDA010000212.1:0-3612 GCA_037141215.1 Candidatus Firestoneibacteriota bacterium
TTTTTTATCATACTTCCGTCTCCTTCAAACCGGTGTAGCCCGAGAACTGCCTCAGGTTTTAAGCATTATACTAAAATTAAATATATTATACAACAGCGCAAAAAGGGCCGCTGATTAGCAGGCCCTTCTTGAAGCGGGGAATATTTAAGAGAACTTACTTTACAAGCTCTTTTTTTGCCCTTTCTATTACACTGAGCAGTTTTTTTTCCGTCTCATCGGAAATGCCTTTGGGGTGGTAAGTATTCCAGACCTCCAGGACTTTATCCCGGGCTTGCTCTGTAAAGGTCTTTTTCCCGCTATTCAGCCAGGAAGCCATCATCTCATGCGACATAAACTCCGGCATCCAAATCTCTTCTTTAAAATGGTCTGCCGTATGCTCGTGATCCATAAATAAGCCGCCTGTTCCGACTTCTTTCATTACATCGAAAGCCAGTGTCTCTTTGTTTATCTTGAAACCGTCAAGCAGGCGGTTTACATAGTCTGCATATTCGTTTGCAAGGACCATTTTCACGGGAGAAATGACCTCATCAACAGAAAGCAAGTCCATGTCCAGTCCGGGCCCGCCTGTTGAGAGCAGTCCCAGCATCGCGCCCGTGGCAAGATTGAGTCCGCTCTCCATATCGTCGCTCTTGGAGGTGGTGTTTCCTTGTGTTCCGCTTCCGCCTGCGGACTTATAATATCTGCAGATTTGCGCTCCCGCGATTCCCATAAGCTGGGTTTCTGGCCGGCCGTAGGGCTGGCTGCCGTTCCTCATGTCTATTGGGGCCCCGCTTAAGCCGAGGTAAAGTTGTTTTCGCTTATAAAAAACACGGTCCAGTATGCACTGAAAGAACGACTCGGCAAGATGCTTTGCCATTGCTCCGGCTATGGTTACCGGAGCGTTCGCGCCCATAGTTGTCATGTTCGTCACATTGCAGTAAAGTCCGCGTTCCCAAAACCAGACATACTGTTCGGCTTCTTCCTTGCCGAAATGAAGCGGGGAAATCAGGAAAACATAGGCGTTAAGATATTTTTGCAGGAAAGGCTTCTTAGTGCGCACAGTATCCTGCTTCATAATTTCCGACATTTCAACTATGTAGGGGCAGAGGCGGATGTCCCAGATGCAGGCTTCTCCCGCCCACTTTTTCTCGGAGTGCCTCCAGAGCAGATATCTTCCGTAAAGAGGGATCAATATCGGCGGAATGTCCCCGGGTACCGCTCCGAGCATAATAGAGCTTATATTGGGAAGATAATCCGCAAGTTTTATGATGTTTTCCGCTGATTTTAGGGTGTTCTTCTTTATTGTATCCGTTTCCGGGTCGTAGTAATTAAGCGCGTAACCCCCTATACCGCCGGAAGCCCGTGTATTGGGATCTATGGCCTGGTCAACACCCTCCGTTCCTGCGAGAAAATTCTCCATATACTTTCTATCAAAATAGACCTTTCCTGTTGTTTTGTCCGCCCGGGCGCCCGAGGACTCCAAGCCTTCAATTATCCTACTATTGTCAATTTTTACTCCCACCTCGCTCAACACACGGAAGGCCGTGTCTTCCACCAGTTTTATTTCTTCAAGCGAGAGCATATCAAAGTGCTGTAATAATTTTTTCAAATTAACCTCCGTTGCCTTATATCTCTCTGTTCACGAGAAAAGGGCTGGCCAAAGTGGGCTGCCCTGCCTTCTCTATACAGATTCTACAATATTGCCGTAAATTTACAAGCAAAAATGAGAGCATAATTGCACAAGGTTTTTGTATAATTGTAGGGCTCAAATATGTTTCTGCTTGTTTATTGCAGCAGCTTCGTCTATAATTATTTTAAACAGGCACAATTCCCGAAGAACGGAGTGAAGAATGAAAATCCTTATGACGGCTGTGTTTATGGCGGTGTTTGTTTCCGGCGTTTTCCCTGCGGAAAAACTGGTCCTCTTTGATTTTGAAAACGAACATGAATTAAAGGCTGTTAGACCTGAGGGCGAGATGGCCGTTGACCCCTGGGTTTTATCCTGTGAAATATCCGGTGAATACGCTACAACGGGCAGCAAGAGCCTGAAGGTCCTTCCAAAAGCCGGCGCTAAGTGGCTGGTTTTTTCGAAATTGCCCGTGAAAGACTGGAGCGCGTACGATTTTATCAAATTTGATGTCTTCAGCCCCGTAAAAAACAGGCTCTCGCTCTCCTTTGTGCTTGCCGACTGGCAGGCTCTGCCCTGCATAGAAGAATATAAATGTCTGGGTTATCCTGTTCATATGAAAGCGGGTGTTCTTAAATATGGAAAGCAGACCCTTGAATTTTCCTTAAAGAGGCTCGGCACCATGGATAGCAGGTTCATGCATGTGGAAGACACCAGAAAATTCGCGATAGGTTTCAGTGAAACCACAACGCCTTTCTATATAGACAACATCAGGCTGGAAAAGAAAGATCCTGCCGCCGAAGAATAATTGTTTCCGTGCAATAAAAAGCCGGGCGGTTAGCCCGGCTTTCTTCATCTAAAGTCATCTTCGTCATTTTTCGTCTTTATCTTCCAGCCAGATCTTCTGCACATAAACTTCAAGTTTATCCGTGGAATTATTCCAGAAACACCATCTCAGAAGCCTGCTCACATCAAGTGCGGATTTGCCGTCGTTGCAGATCTGTCCGACAAGAGGCACCTCAAGTTCATTTTTTCCAGGCTTCAGGGTGAAATTCCAGTCTTTCCTGTTGTCCGGAGTATCTTTCATCTTCGCGCCTTTAATCATAAAGCCAAAACCTTCCAGCGGTTTGTCGGTCGGGTTGAACACATTGAACCTGCATTTAATATAGTCTTTCCATGCGCCTTTTTTGGGTTTGTCCAGTCCGGCCCAGCCTTTGCCTTCAAAGGAAAGTTTAAGGGAAACATCCCCCTGTTTCTCTGCATTATCCTCGGACATGGCGCATTCACAACTTTTTACATCATCGGGCAGTTCCCCCTTGCTGAAAGACATAATGGTCATTTTCTTGGCTGAAGCGGAGGCCGAGAGCGCCAATACAAGAGCAAGCGCAAAAAAAACTTTTACCGGATACTGCATATATTTTCTCCTTTTGGCCTGCCTTTAGGCCGGGATAGTTTATTTCTCGTCTTTATCTTCTACCCAGACTTTCTGCACATAGACTTCAAGTTTTTCGGAAGAGGTGCTCAGAAAAGTCCACCTCAGCAGTCTGCTGACATCGAGTGTGGATTTGCCGTCATTACATAAAACATTGACCAGCGGAACCTCAAGTTCGTTCTTTCCGGGCTTTAAGGTAAAAGCCCAGTCTTTCCTGTTCTCGGGGGTATTAGTCATCTTGGCGCCTTTGATCATAAAGCCGAAACCTTCCAGCGGTTTATCTGTGGGGTTAACTACAATAAATCTGCATTTTAAATAATCTTTCCAGGCGCCCTTTTTTGGCTTGTCCAGCCCGGCCCAGCCTTTATTCTCAAAGGTTAGTTTGAGGGAAAAATCCCCCTTTTTTTCAACATTATCCTCGGATAGAGTGCTTTCACAGCCAAACACATCATCCGGAAGTTCTCCCTTATTGAAAGACATAACGGTCATTTTCTTGGCTGAAGCGGAAATTGAGAGCCCTGCTACAAGCGCCAGCACGAAAAAAACTTTTATAAATTTCTTCATAAACCCCTCC
>JBAXDA010000213.1:0-3597 GCA_037141215.1 Candidatus Firestoneibacteriota bacterium
GAGTCTGATTCGCGGCCTCCTGGGACTTAAAGAACGCCATGCCGAACGAGTCGCCCATGCCAAGCACCTCTCCCGTAGAACGCATCTCGGGCCCCAGCACCGGATCAACCTCCGGGAACATATTGAAAGGAAAGACAGCTTCTTTAACGCCAAAATGATTGAACTTCGCGGCTTTGAGTTTGAGGTCTTTAAGTTTTTTCCCGAGCATAAGCTGTGTCGCTATCTTTGCCATGGAAATATTGCAGATCTTGGAGACCAGCGGAACGGTTCTAGACGCCCTGGGGTTTGCTTCCAGCACAAAGACTTTATCTCCCGCTATCGCGAACTGTACATTTATCAACCCGATCACTTTGAGCTCCTGCGCGATCTGCGCCATATATTTATTTATGGTTTGCAGGTGCTTCTCGGCAATGCTGACAGGAGGGATAACGCAGGCTGAATCGCCTGAATGAACGCCGGCTTCCTCAATATGCTCCATTACCGCAGGGACAAAAGAATCTATTCCGTCAGAAAGCGCGTCAGCCTCGCATTCAAGAGCGTCTTCAAGGTACTTGTCAATGAGGATGGGCCTCTCCGGAGTAACATCTATGGCTTTTTCCACATATCTCTTCAGATCTTCTTCCTCGTAAACTATCTCCATGCCCCGTCCGCCGAGCACAAAAGAAGGCCTGACCATTAAAGGGTAGCCTATTTTTTCGGCAATTTTCAGCGCGTCTTTGAGATTGCTCGCCATACCCGACTCAGGCATAGGAATATTAAGTTTTTCCATTACCTGTCTGAATCTGTCGCGGTCCTCTGCCAGGTCTATTGCATTAAAGGAAGTGCCCAGGATTTTGACGCCTGCTTTTTCCAGCTGACCCGCCAGATTCAAGGGAGTCTGTCCTCCAAACTGCACGATAACTCCTTCGGGTTTTTCCTTGGCATAAATGCTTAAGACATCTTCTACCGTAAGCGGTTCAAAGTAGAGCTTATTTGAGGTGTCATAGTCTGTTGAGACCGTTTCCGGGTTGCAGTTTATCATTATTGTCTCTAAACCTTCTTCTCTAAGCGTAAAAGCCGCGTGAACACAGCAATAATCAAACTCAATGCCCTGCCCTATTCTGTTGGGACCGCCGCCGAGGACTATTACCTTTTTCTTGTCTGTAGAGGAGGTTTTATCCGGGGCGTTATAAGTGGAGAAATAATACGCGGCGTTCTCCACTCCTGAGACCGGCACAGGTTCCCAACCCTCAACAAGCTTTAAAGAGAGCCTCTGCGCCCTTATCTTGTCCTCCGGGATCTCCAGTATTTTGGAGAGATACTTATCCGCAAACCCGTCAAGCTTCGCCTGTTTGAAAAGGTCATCGGGAATTACTCTGCCTTTGTATTTAAGAAGTTTTTCTTCCAGGTCCACCAGTTGTTTCATCTGTTCAAGGAACCACATTTTTATTTTTGTTTTATTGTAAAGTTCTTCGAGTTTTGCGCCTTTTCTGATGGCCTCGTACATTATAAACTGTCTCTCGCTGGACGGTTCGTTCAGCAAGACCATAAGGGCTTCCAGCGTCTTCTTATTGAAATCCGCGGCAAACCCGAGCCCGTGCCTGCCGTTCTCAAGCGAGCGTATCGCTTTCTGGTAGGCCTCCTTGTAATTTTTCCCGATACTCATTACTTCGCCGACAGCCCGCATTTGAGTGCCGAGTTTATCCACCGAGCCTTTGAACTTCTCAAACGCCCACCTTGCGAATTTAATAACCACATAATCGCCTGACGGAGTATATTTGTCAAGCGTGCCGTCTCTCCAGTAAGGTATCTCGTCGAGTGTGAGTCCCGCGGCAAGCTTCGCGGAGACGAGCGCTATGGGGAAACCCGTAGCCTTGGAAGCCAGAGCGGAAGAACGCGAGGTTCTGGGATTGATCTCAATAACCACAATCCTGTCCGATACGGGATCATGCGCAAACTGCACATTGGTTCCGCCAATGACCTCAATGGCTTCAACTATTTTGTAGGAATAATCCTGCAGGCGTTTCTGAAGTTCGGGTTTAATGGTGAGCATGGGAGCCGAGCAGAAAGAATCCCCGGTATGCACTCCCATAGGATCGATATTTTCTATAAAACAGACCGTAATCATCTTGTTTTTCGAGTCCCTTACCACTTCAAGTTCAAGTTCTTCCCAGCCGAGAACTGACTCTTCTACAAGTATTTGACCAATAAGACTGGCCGCTATGCCGCGGCTCGCGATAATCCTGAATTCTTCTATATTGTAAACCAGCCCTCCTCCTGTTCCTCCCATAGTATAGGCAGGCCGTATAACACAGGGGAAGCCCATCTTTCCCGCAATCTTTTCGGCTTCTTCAACTGTATAGGCAAGCTCGCTCTTTGGCATTTCAATGCCGAGTTTCTTCATTGTCTCTTTAAAGGCCAGCCTGTCTTCTCCCCTTTCTATCGCGTCCAGGTTTACGCCGATGACCTTTACTCCGTATTTTTCAAGCACCCCTGCCTTGGCAAGTTCAGAGGAGAGATTCAATCCGGTCTGCCCGCCTAAGTTTGGCAGCAGCGCATCAGGCCTTTCTTTGGCTATGATTTCAGTAATAGTCTTTACATTAAGCGGCTCTATATATGTAGCGTCAGCCATGCCGGGGTCTGTCATAATGGTAGCCGGGTTGGAATTTACAAGGACTATTTTATACCCGAGAGATCTCAAAGCTTTGCAAGCCTGAGTGCCTGAATAGTCAAATTCGCAGGCCTGTCCTATAATGATCGGACCGGAACCAATAATCAAAACTTTATGCACATCGTCTCTTCTTGGCATTTAACGCTCCTTTAATTTTTAAATGATTACACTGATTAGTATAGATTACGCTGATACGGAATGTGTTTTATTTGTGTAGTCCCTTATAGAAGTTCTTTCCTCAACTCCGCCCCGGTTCTCGCCGAGAGAAGCGCGTAAGGTATATCAAATACCGTTCTGCAGCCTGTTTCGCCTTTTCTGCTCAGGCGGTAAGCTGCTCTTGCGTAGGCGGTCATAACGCTTCCCGTAAACTCGGGGTTGCTCTCAAGTTTAAGGTTGAATTCTACGGTATGCTTTTTCCCGCCTCCTGTTATTCCTGTTCTGATCACAAAACCGCCATGAGGCAGGCCTTTATGTTCCTTCTTCAGTTTTTCCTCAGAAATAAAATGCACCGTAGTATCATAATCCGAGAAATAATTCGGCATGGTCTTTATTTCCTGTTCTATCCTCTTTAAATCAGCCCCTGCCTTTGCCGCGACATAACAAACCCTGAAATGCTTCTGTCTGGTTGAGAGTTTTGGAGTTTTCCCCGCTCTTACTTTGCTTATTGCCGAAGGTACGGGACAGGTGTATTGTTTCGCGTCCAACACGCCTTCCAGCCTGCGGATGGCGTCTGAATGGCCCTGAGAAACGCCCTTACCCCAGAAAGTATAGTCAGTACCCTTAGGAAGGACGCAATTGGCAAGCAGGCGGTTAAGGGAGAAAAGCCCCGGATCCCAGCCTGTTGAAATTATGGAGAGCTTCCTTGCCTTTCTTGAAATGGTATCAAGCTTGGAGAAGTATTTAGGAATATTCGCGTGGGTGTCAAAACTGTCAACGGTATTGAACAT
>JBAXDA010000214.1:0-3589 GCA_037141215.1 Candidatus Firestoneibacteriota bacterium
CGAGTTTTTTCAGCAATTCTACGAGAGCCGGCTTGCCATATATGTCTGCCCCGTAATTCGTGGTATCCTGAGAAATGAGATTTATTTCCTTAGTTCCTATAAGCGCGAGATTTCCCGCTTCTTTTACGATAGAACCGAGCTCCCTGCTTTTCAAACCGCCTCTGATAGAGGGGATAGAACAGTAATTACACCTGTTGCCGCAGCCCTCAGAGACTTTGACATAGACCGAGTGCAGGGGCGTGGCCAGTACTCTCGGGGTATTTTCGTCATAGATAAAACCCGGACGGGAAACTAAAAGTTTCTTCGCGGGAACATCCCGGATGACTTCGGCAATACGGGTAAATTCGCTGACGCCGATAAAAGCGTCCGCTTTGGGAAACTTCTTAACAAGAGCTTCCTTTTGTTTCTGCACCAGGCAGCCTGTGATTATAAGTTTTTGAAAGGGTTTCTTTGCCCGCAAGAACTCCCTGATGGTCTCCTCTGATTCTTTGACGGCGTCGGAGATGAACGAACAGGTGTTAACTATAAGCACATCGGCTTCTTTGGGATCCTTGACGGCCTCGCAGCCGTTCTCCGCGAGAATACCGAGCATTACCTCTGAATCAACAAGGTTCTTTGAACAGCCCAGGCTGATAAGTCCTACTTTTATCATTAAGTCCTCTCAGTATAACTACAATAATCAAAACTTTAAAGCCCCGTTCTTTTTAAAGCAGGGCAGAAACAATAGCTCCAAAACTTTTCCGGATAGTTCATTACTATATCCGAAACACCTCCGAACAGTCAAGGATAGACGGCTGCTTAAAATTATAATTTATTTGCTGCTATTTTTTTTACCGAAAATGCTCCGGGTAGAAGGTTCCTTAAAGAAACTTCATCTGTTTATCATTTCTTTTATCAGAGGCCAGGCCTGTTTTGGATAGAACCGATGCCCTTCCGGCCCTATTAATAATTCAAGATTCTTCCGGGCGCCGGCAGCCGAATATATTTGCTCCGTCCTTTTAAAGGCTTCTTTTACACCCTTAAGCGGGAAGATTTTGTCTTCTTTTCCTGACACTATCAATAGTTTTCCGGGCGCTCGGAGCCCCGCAAGGTCTCCCATCTCGGCGTATTTCAAGATACCGGGTATATAATTATCCACACAATGCCATATGTTCATAAGCGAGTCTTTGAAAGTGCAATAGGTGCAGCTCGGAACCCCGAGTTTAATTCTTTTGTCAAAAATAGAAGCGTAAAAAGTTATAGTGCCCCCGCCGGAATTCCCCATGCAGCCCAGCCTTTTCTTGTCTACAAACGGCAGGCTCTCCAAGAGATCCAGGCCTCTTTGCGCGTCCCTTACCCTCTCCGCTATCATAGTCTTGCCGAGCATAAAAGAATGGAGCGCGGCGTCAGTGCAGGGATGATCGCACATATAACTCTGAAGTTTCTTCTTCCTCTCTCCGAAGCATCTCTGTTCCAGCGCCAGAGCGACAAACCCCTGTTTAACCGCCTGCACGGCAAAGTCCCTCCCGCCTTTTATAGTCTCGGCATCTCCGGGATAGACGGGCTCGCCTATGGAAATATGAAAACCCTTTGTATGCCCCTGCAGGCAGACCATCGCCGGCATCCTGCCTTTTATTCCTTTCGGTATCAGCAAATACGCCGGCACATCCGCAAAAGCCTCGGAATTAAAGACAAGCCGCTGCCGCACATAATCTTTGAATTCCTTTGTCTCTCCCCGAGTGACCTTAAGCGGCGCTTTCTCCGGCGGTTCATAACCCGTAAGCTCCGTTAATTTTTTCATAAGTACCGCTTTCCACTTTTCAAATTTCATTCCGGGTTTGAATTCAAGCTTTCTCTCTGTCCTTGCGTACAACTCTTCATGATACTGTCCGGGATCAAAATATCTTTTCATAGTTTCCTCCTGTCTGCTTACAGCGCGCCGGACATTTTAACCAGCGCTTCAATTCCTTCCTTTTCCCAGCCCGAGCCAAACCTGTGCTCGCGCTTATTTTCGTTATTCCAGTCATGAGGAATATTCAGCTTAACCAGAATATCGTGCGCCTGAGCCATCTGCTCTTCGAAATATGAATAACCGAAGAGCCCCAGCCTTTTATTGCGAAAACTATCCGCCTTTTTGCTAAAGAGGTGCGTGATCCGGTATTTATCAAAATTCTCCTGTGTCCCGAAAGAATCTTTCATGCCGTAATTAAATGGGCATGATTCCATAAGCGGAGCATCCCAGGCCGCGGCGGCCGTAAAAACGCCGGGATTTCTTAGCAACAGGCTTAAAGCTCCCCAGCCGGACTTACTAAAACCCAGCAGGAGCTTTGAAACTTTCTTTGCGGGATAAAGACTTTCAAGCAGGGGAACTATTTCCTTTACCAGAAAACTCTCGTCCTTTTGCTTCGTCCCGGGGTGGTCGCAATACCAGGGAAGAGAACAGAATTCCGGCGCAACCAGGATTAGCCCGTGCCGGTCGTGCAGGTCAGTTTCTGCGATTTGTTCAAGCCCGTCGCCGTAATAATAAACATTCTGCTGATCAACAGGCAGAACAAAGAGAATTTTTAGTTCCCGCTTCTTGTTTTCCTTCGGCAACTCCCGGGGTTCAATAATCCGCAAAACCACGGGGTTTTCCTGAAGACCGGATTCTATCCGGTACGAAATTCTGCCTTCGCTATTAGAGAGTATTTCTGAGCGCATTGCTTACCCCGGTTGTATTTCTATCAAACTACCGGGTTTCTATTCCAGAAAAGGTTTTCCCGGCTCGCCGATGCAGTATAGGTATTTCTCGCCCCGGTAAAAAATATGATTGCCCTCAAAATATGCCGAAGAGATCATGCCTTCCGGAACACTTTTTCTGTAGCCCCTGGATACCAGCTGCATTATGTTGTTCTTCTTCACAATATTAAATTTCCGGCCGGTATCTATTACATAAGTTGTACCGGTATTTGTTGTAAGATAAATGCGCTTATTTGCGAGGCAGAGCGAGGCCAACACTCCGCAGTTATAAGGACGCGGACCGGAATAGTCTACATCTTCATCCTCCAGCCGTGTTTTGTAAACATATTCTCCTTTTTCCGTGTCAAAGCAGTGAAAATCACCCCGGCAAGTAAAAAAATACAGAAGCCCTTCATAAAATACGGGGGAAGGGAATATCCTGTCCAGGGTTTCCTTGAAAGGTTTATCAATTGCCGGAAGTTCTTTGTATTGCACCTGCGGCTTGAAGCCGGCGTCGGCAGAAGAAGGAAGTTTGTAATAATGAATGACTTTCTTTGCGTCGCTCCAAAGAAGAGACCAGAATTGGAAACTATAACCGTTCCCGTATACGGGTGAGGAAGAGCCGTGGCTTACAGTTCCCCTGGAGACAACTTTTCCGTCAGAAACCCTCATTACACCCCCGTCCCCTGTCATAAAGCAATCTGTCCCCCCAATTTTTAGAGGAACAGGAGAGGCAAAAGTCCCCCAATCCCAGAATTTCGAACTCCAGGCGTATTCTCCGGTCTTCGCATCCAGCGCGTAATAATCCTTCATATTTAAAATGACCTTACCGCCGGAAACCAGCGGACTGCTGTGATACCCGTGTTCCTGTCCCGCCTTACCCGTCCTGGAA
>JBAXDA010000215.1:0-3583 GCA_037141215.1 Candidatus Firestoneibacteriota bacterium
TATTGATACGGCCTTAGGGGCCTTAAAAGAAGGTGAATAATTTGAAAAGAATATCAGCTTTTATAGTTTCAGTTGTTTTGTATGCGGCAAGCCTGCAGGCCGCAACTTTCACGGAAGGATTGACCAGCCTGACTTACATTGATACTGCTGCCAGTTCCATAACTTCAAGTTCAATAGATACGACAAACAATCTTGTTTCCCTGCCTTATCAACAGTTTACAGACCTCGTTGATTCAGCTACACTTACTAGCGACGGTATAACAACCCTGCAGGCATATTTAAAGAACGGCGCAAGCACGGTAAATGTATTATCTGCGGCCTGGAATGATACATTGAAATACTGGTTGATAGGCGGTTCTATCGGAGATGCAATTAATCTCAAAACCTCTAAAATCTTGAAATATGACGGGACTAAATATACTCAGATGCAGGACGATCTTTACGACTTAAACGGCTGTTATGCAAATGTTGTAGCTTCGATAGGAAACTATTTTCTTGTAGGAGGCGGGAGCGCCAGAGTCCTGGTCCGCTATCCGGATTATCGAAGTATGGGGGCCTTTGTTACAGGAACAAGCTTAGCAGCCGCGGGGAATGACCCCTCAGGTTATATCTTTAAGTCCATCGCTTACAACGGAACAAAAGCGCTGATAGGTTGCGGTAACGGCGTAGTGGGAAGATTTGATGGAGTAACCTTTCCTGTAGAGGATCTCTCCCTGGCGGCCGGGTTTTATGACCAAGCAGTTCCCGGCAACTGTCAGGTAATCTATGCTATTGCCGCAAACTCCTCGTATTCTCTTGTCGGTGGCGGCTATACCCCCACTACACCTTGGCCGGGAAGGCTCAAAAAATTCGACGGGACAACCTGGACGGATCTAACGAGGAGCGTAGGTGACGATCATTATTTAAATATAGATGCCGAAACAGTTCGTTCAATAGCCTGGAATGGTTCTTACTGGCTGATTGGCTGTACAGGCGGGAAACTGAAAAAATATGATGGCAATCTATTTTCTGACCTTACGCCTGCTCTTATAGGCGGAGCCGGTTTCGGGAGCAGTGACATCATAAGTACGATTTATTATAACGGGACTGATTGGTTTATCGGAAGTAATTTAGGTAATCTGGCAAAATATGACGGAGCCGGTTCTGCTGCGGTAAATTTCAAAAATGTAAAAACATTATTGGCGGCAACCTGGGGAGCAGCTTCAATTAACTCTATAGGTGGGAACACTGATCATATGCTCTTCTGCGGGAATTCGGCCAGATTAAACAGGAGTAACGGCCTTTACTATTCCCCCTCGTCAATGTATATAACTTCTAAAAAAGTCAGTTTAAGTACAGACCGTATTTATAAAGCAACAATATCTGCAGGAGAACAGCTTAATAACGGTACTATAGCGTACTATCTCAGCGCAGACGGAGGTACTACCTGGCAGGCCATGGCAAATGGAGTAGAAGGCAATATTACAGCAAGTGGAAATGATCTGCGCTGGAAGGCCGTTCTTTCCGGGAAATATTCCACGCCGAAGCTGGTAGCACCATTAACGATAAATTATTCAACCTGCGATGCGTCTGTTATGCCTGCCTCTGTCGGAGGCACGGTAGTCCTGGCTTCAGACACTCTTACAAAACTTGATGTAGCGGCGGGAACCTCAAATCTGGATATTCAATATTTAATCGCAAAAGATCCTGCTCCTCCGGTTTCTGCTTCGGCTCCGTCAACGGCGTTAACTGCTTTTGACATTACGGCAAAGAACTACCTGACAGGGGATTCCGTTACAAGTTTTTCTAAGCCGATAACAGTTACTTTGCATTATACGAACGGCAGTCCAACAGTTGTTGACGGAACATCTATTGCTCTTGCAAATGCTAATACCAGCCTGTGTCTGGCTTTCTGGAACGGACTCTACTGGGTGCCTTTAACTTCCACAGTCTCGGTTGCCGGGCAGAGCATTCTGGTTTCTGCAAAAGTAGCGCACTTCTCAAAATACGCCATCGTAGTCAATTCTCCGACAGACATTGTTTCCAGGGCGCAGCCAAATCCTTTTACTCCGCTTGGGACAAATCCTCTTTATAATCAGGTTACGGTAACATTCGCCAATGTAGGCGCCGCTGATGTAGAATTGAAAATATGGGATATTAACGGACAGTTGATAAAGAACCTTTCCGGCGCAGGGGTAACTGCGGTTTCCTGGGATGGCAAAGATAATAACGGTAAATATGCGGAAAGCGGAATATACATATATGAAATTAAGGTCGGCGGGATACAGAAAACGAGAGGAAGTGTGGCTCTGGCAAGATAGATGTATGATGAGTTTGTTTTAATCTGTGGGATTATTTGGTGTTAAGGATTTTACAATTCCGGGCACCTTTAGGGAGTTTTATTAATGAAAAAAGTATACATTTTATGTCTCATGCTGCTTTCTTGTCTGCCTGTATCCGCGTATTTTGAAAATCAAGATTACTCCGGCAGGGCTGCCGGTATGGGAAACGCCTGTACTGCCTACTCAGGAGATGTTACCCTGATGTTCTGCAATCCGTCAGGCGCAGGTTTTATTGAAAGAAAAAGCGTTGCTTTTTCCTATAGCAAGTTATACGCAGGGGTAGGGGACATAAGCAACGGCTATATAGCGGTTGCTCTGCCTTTGAAGGAATTCCTTTCCATCGGTGTTTATTATGTCGGGTTCGGAGAGGATATTTTTAGAGAAAAAACTTATGCTGTTTTGCTTGGGTTTAAGCAGGATCTGGGAGGAGGACAGCTCTTCTCACTTGGTGTTTCGGTAAAGAATATGGTTCTAGAGCTGGGGCAGGATCCTTTAATAGACGCAAATCCATATTTTGCAGGAAAGAGGGCGGTCTCCGGCTTTGGTCTTGATGTCGGAGCTACCTATAGGATAAAGAATGTTTTGAGCGTCGGCGTCGCTCTTCAGAACCTTAACCAGCCTGATATCTTTTTTGTTTCCAGCGATCCGATTCCTATGAAAATTAAAGCCGGCATTTCATTGTATGCAATGCAAGGCCTTGCGGTTAACGGTGATTTTGCTGTTGCCGGCAGCAGTTGGGTTGCGTCTGCCGGAGGGGAGTACAATGTAAATAAATCAAACTTTTATACAAGGCTTGGGGGTGAGTACGGCTCTGATTCTTATAGCAGGCTGAATGCCGGAATAGGTTATGAATATAAAATGACTGATTCAGGATTTACGGTTTCTATGGATTACGGTTTTGTTTACCCGCTTTCGTTCGTGGCCAACACCTTTGGCACGCATATTCTATCCTTAAGCTTTAAGGAAATTCCCAAGAAAACGGAAAAAGAGGTTGAAGAAGATGTTAAATAGAAAAACATTGCTTATTGTTATGGTGCTGCTCGCTTTTGCGTGGACCTGTTATCCTGCTTTTAATTCTCTGGACTATTCAGCGAGGTCTTTTGGTATGGGCAGCGCTTTTATAGCGGTAGGAGACGACTTAAGCTCAATTCAGGCCTGCCCCGCAGGTCTCTCTATGCTAAAAACCTGGCAGCTGGGAATGACTTATAGCAGGCTAAGCATGGGGATTATCGACAACTTAGGAGAGAATTATATTGCAGTAG
>JBAXDA010000216.1:0-3582 GCA_037141215.1 Candidatus Firestoneibacteriota bacterium
AAGAACAAGGGGTTTGTGATTCTCGCTGTTGATCTCAAGGAATCTCCCGATACGGTAAAAGAATTCGCGGCTAAAAATGGCATGCCTTACACTCTTTTCATTGATTCCACCGGAGATATCGCCAAGACCTACAATGTTGCCGGCATACCTACAAATGTCTTTTTCAATAAGAAGGGAGAAAAAGTATACCAGGATTTCACTCTTCCTAAAGATCCCGAGAAATTTATTGAAGAACTGCTAAAGTAGCTTGCTGCGGCAAAACCCTCACATACAAGCTATGCTTTCCAAATGAGCTTGTAATAGTTACGCGTTCAGAGAGCAATTAAATCTCTGTGTTTATCCGTCTGAGGAATAAACCCGTATAAGGATTTCGTGAAACAAATTATACTGATTATATGCCTTGCCGCCTTGCTTTCCGGCTGCGCGAAAGTGCAGGAGTATAGACGCTCGGATGCTGCCATGGGAACAATATGGGACATTTCCCTGATAGCAAGCGACGGAAAAAAAGCCGAAAAAGCGGCAGACGAGGTATTTGACGAAATCAAGCGCCTTGAGTCCGTAATGTCCCTGAGGAATAAGGAGAGCGAGCTCTGCCGGCTCAATAACGCTGCGGGAAAAGGCCCCGTTAAAGTATCTGACGATATTTTGAAGGTCCTGTCCGTTGCGTTAAAAGTTTCCGAGCTTTCCGGCGGTTCCTTTGATGTTTCTATCGGACCGGTTGTAGCTTTATGGGGGTTTGCAGGCGGAAAAGAGGAAAATGTCCCTGCCCGCTCGGAGATAGACGCAGTACACGCTCTTGTGGGCTATAAGCAGATATTTGTTGACTCCGGAAAAAAAGAAGTAACTCTCAAAAAAAAAGGCATGATCCTTGATTTCGGCGGCATAGGCAAGGGTTATGCGCTTGACCGCGCGGCTTTAATACTTAGTAAATACGGACTGAAAAACTATATGCTTAGCGCCGGGGGGCAGATCCTTGCAGCAGGCCGCAATTTTAAAGGCAAGCCGTGGAGAATCGGAGTCAGGCATCCCAGAAACAACGAGAAACTTTTGACCGTGCTGAATGAGTCCGGAAAATGCATCGCCACCTCAGGAGACTATGAGCATTTTTTTATCAAGAAAAACAAAATTTATCATCATATTTTTAATCCCGCAAGTTCAAAGCCGGTAAGCGACACAATAAGCGTAACTGTAGTGCTTGATTCCGGCGGGACTGAACTTCCGAATACTCTGGCGGACGCCTTAAGCACGGCAGTATTTGTAATGGGCTCAAAGAGCGGAACCGCGCTTATGAACGGAATTAAAGGCGCGGAATCAATTGTTGTTTCTGAAACAGAGAAAGGCACCGGAATAACAGTCTCCGAGAGCCTGAAGAACAGAATAGAGATAGAGTATTAGGAGTCAAGGTGTCTAAAATACTTTTTATTGCCTTTTGTCTTTTATGCTTCTGCGACGCCCCACTCTTTTCAATCGAGCTTAAAGATATTGAAAATAATTACAAAAAGATATTCCCCGCGGCTGCAGCCGTAAGAGAAGCAACGGCAAACGGAAAAACCTATTATTCGGTATTAGATGAGAGCGGCAAACAAACCGGAATAATACTCTATACGGAGAGGAAAGGCTATGAAGGGCTTATAAAACTTATCACGGGATTTGACCCTGATGCAAAAATCGCAACCTACCTCATGTCTCACCGCGAAACCCCGCACTATGTCACGGAAATAGTAAAGCCTGATTTTAAAAAGAGATTCTCTGGGAAAGGCCGGGAGCAGCTCAAGTTGAAACAGGAAGACCCCAAGGGAGAAATAGACGGCGTTACCGGAGCGACTGTAACCTTGAAAGCTCTTGTGGGAGGTTTGAGTGAAGCAGCGGAGCTGGCGGAAGAAATACTGAAACCAAAGAGCAAAAAGGACGCGGATAAGTAAATATTTTTTACCAAATCCCTACTTCTCGCTTTTAACCGCCAGACTATCCTGCGGTCCCCGAAAACTCTTAAACAACCCCGGCTTGGGATTTCCGCATTTTTCATGCATCATTTCTGAAAGCGTCTTTAATTCAAACCCTTTTCCCTTTAGCCCTTCAATAATTGCGGGGAGAGCTTCCAGCGTCGCTTTCACCCCGCTGTGCAAAAGAACAATATCCCCGTCAGACGGATTCGCAAGCACGCGCGCTTCTATATCCCTGCTGCTATTACAGCCGTAATCCAGGGAATTGACTGACCAGAGTATGGTGTATAGCCCATGAGCGGCTGCTATCCGGACGGTCTCGGAATCATAACGCCCCGAAGGCGGCCTGAAAAATAATACATCGCTTCCTGTAAGAGAGTTTATGGCGCTTCTCCCTTTCTCCAGCTCGTCAGCAACGATTGCCTTACTGACTTTGGTAAGCAGGGGATGATTGAAGGTATGGTTGCCTATTTCGTGCCCGTACTCATGTATTGCGCGAAGCAGTCCCTGATATTTTACAGCCATCTTTCCCACAACAAAGAAGGTCGCTTTGACATCATGCTGTTCAAGAACATTAAGCAGTTTAAGAGTGAATTCCGGATGTGGGCCGTCATCAAAAGTGAGCGCTATACATTTGACCGGTTTTTTTAGTTCAGGAAAGGCAGGTCCGGGCGGTTTTTGTTCAGGTGTTTGCTGCTCTAATGCTGTTTGTTTTTGGACGGAAACAACAGCTTCGGGATCACCCTCAAGGCTGAATTTTAGAACAGCTTCCGTAACCTTGTAGAAAGCAAAGACTATGGTTAGTATTACAAGCAGGACACAAGCTCTCCAGATAAACAACTGGAATCTATTCAGGGGTTTTCGCCGCACATCAGCCTGCTTTTTCTACTGTGACCTTTGCTCCATTCCTGGTTCTTTTCAGGTCATCAATATGCTTGAGATCAATTCTGCCTATAATATTTACCGGGCTTGCAGGCTTTATCTCGCCCTTGCAGCTTGAAGGGGTCTGCCCGTAAAAAATACAGAAAGCTGTTCCGGGCATCCAGTAAGCAAGGTCTCCCAGCCCTACAAGAGCTTTGGGGTTTTCAGGGCCCGCCTTACCGGTATTGAGAAATAGATCTCCTCACCCCAGGTATTGCCTTTTGCGGTTATAGGAAGTTTGTCCCAGACGGCTTGAGCAGTTTTTGTGTTGTTGAGTTCGGCTTCAACGGTCAACTCATCAACTTTAATGCATATTTTTTTTATCACTTGAAACCTTTGGGTGTATAGGAATTACGCCTGTCGACTCTACCTCGAAAGCAACAACCGCTCAAACAACCTTAATAGTGGGCCGCCAAAATAACTCTTGGCGACTATTTTCATTTTTCGTTGAGCAGAAAAATGGTGGGCACGAAAGGACTCGAACCTTCGACCTCCGCCGTGTGAAGGCGGCGCTCTAACCAACTAAGCTACGCGCCCACTTACCTACTTATTTATTCTTCAGTAAACCATTTCAACAAAATGAACTGATAGGGCGCCTCAGACTTCTAACCCTGAAGCATTCGTTCCTCAGCTTCAGGACACTCACCACTTACCGTATTACCTTCTCTTTCCTGAGTGGTTCGTGGCTACGCGCCCAACTAAAACTAACTATTACCGC
>JBAXDA010000217.1:0-3573 GCA_037141215.1 Candidatus Firestoneibacteriota bacterium
TGCCTGCCGAAGAAAAAAAAACTTTAAAAACTGAGACCCCGGTAATTCCGCAGAAAAAAATTCAGCCGCAAATGGCGGAAAAACAGGCGCAGGCACCGGAGCAAACTTCATCTGCAAGTTTTAACGATATAGAAGAAGTGGAGGCCCTGTCCGGCGCTGATGAGTCGGCAAATCTTGTGGTAATCAGAAAAAACTGGCCGCTTCTGGTGGAGACGGTAAGGGAAAAAAAGAAGACCGCGGCCGGTGTACTCTCAGGCGCCGTTCCGTCGGGTTATTCCGGGGGGGTGCTCAGGATCGCGGTAAAGGATGATTATTCAAAATCTTCTCTTGAGTCGGAAACCTGTCAGACCCCGATAAAAGAGGCTTTCAAAAGTATTTTCAAGAAACAGATATCCCTTGTTATTGTTAAGGATATTGCAACAAAAGAAGGAAAAACTGCCGCCCCTGCCGTAAGGCCCGAGGGAGGCAAAGAAAAAGCCGTAGATCCCATTGTTGACGCTGCCAATAAATTGTTTGGAGGCAGGATAATGAGGAAGGACGAACATGGAAAACTATAGCAACCCTTCTCTTTCAAAACTGGTCAATGAGCTGGAAAGAATGCCCGGAATAGGGCCCAAAACCGCCCAGCGCCTGGCTTTTTTTATTTTGAAATCGGAGAAAGCTGATATTGAGAAACTCGCCGGTTCCATCCTTGAAGCAAAAGATAAAATAAAGTACTGCTCCGTATGTTTTAACATGACGGAAGTTGATCCCTGCGCTGTCTGCTCTTCAGTTAGAAGGGACAGAAGTATAATCTGTGTTGTGGAAGAACCGATGGATATTGTGGCGCTTGAAAAGACCGGCGCATTCAGGGGGCTCTTTCATGTTCTTATGGGGAGTATCTCTCCGCTTGATGGCATAGGGCCGGAAGACCTTAAGATTAGGGAGCTTCTGGAGCGTTTAAAGAAAGAAACGATAAAAGAGATAATAGTTGCCACAAATCCTGATGTAGGAGGAGAGGCCACGGCAATATATCTAAGCAAACTTATTAAGCCGCTCGGGGTTAAAGTTTCCCGCCTGGCCCAGGGTATGCCTATGGGAGCCAGTCTGGAATATGCGGATGAAGTCACGCTGGGAAAGGCAATAGAAGGAAGAAGAGAGATTTAATATAAATAGTTCATAACGTTCGTAAAGTTTGTAAAGTTTGTAAGGTTTGTAAGGTTTGTAAGGTTTGTAAGGTTTGTAAGGTGAAGCATAGGACCAGGCTTTGAGATTACAATTCATTCTCATAGAGAGGCGAATATGCTAACGATTGAAAATATCGGGATTAAGTCCAAACCGGATTTTAACAGATTCCTCAAAGTCTTGAAGAGAGAAGGGAAGCCCGACAGGGTGCCGTTCTATGAACTTTTCAGTTGCATCCACGAGAAAGTCGCGGGACACATAATAAATAAGAATGATTGCAAAGACGAAGTTGATTACTGGTACAGGCTCCGCGCTATATATAACGAGCGCCTCGGGTATGATTACTTCGACATTTTCTCTCCTTATAAATTTCCTTCGGGAGTACATGCTGTATCAGAAAGCGGCATAAAGTTCGCCCAGGGCGGGGATTCCCTGGTCGGAACCTGGGAAGAGATGGAGAAATACCCGTGGCCTGATGTTTCAAAGATTAAGTGGGATGATTTTGAACGGGTAAAATCCTTCATACCGGAAGGTATGAAGTGTGTAGCTATGTCGCCCGGCGGCATAGAAGAAGCCGTGCTCCTTAATATTATGGGATATGAAAAACTCTGTATGGCTCTTTATGAAGATCCAAAACTTATAAAGGAGATTTTTGACAGAGTAGGTTCCGTAATGGAATATCTCTTCAAACGCTATGTTTCCTATGATTTTGTCGGAGCGGTGGTAATCAGCGATGACCTGGGTTTTAAAACCCAGACAATGCTCTCTCCGGACGCCATCAGGACTTACATTTTTCCCTGGTATAAAAAACTCATTGATATTGCCCATAACGCGGGCCGTCCCGTAATACTCCACTCTTGCGGTAATCTCAGGGAAATATATGAAGATATTATTGGTCTTGGCGTGGATGCGAAACATTCGTATGAAAATGTCATTCTTCCGGTCTGGGAATTCAAGAAAATATATGGTAAACGGATAACCCCTCTCGGCGGTTTCGATGTTGACAAGATTTGCAGGGACTCTAAAGAAGAAGTTATACAGCATACCCGATTCCTGATAGATAATTGCGCGCAGGACGGCGGTTACGCCCTGGGCACGGGAAACTCGGTAGCGGATTATATTAATATACAAAACTTCCTGACGATGCTCCAGGAAGCGTACAATTACAGTAAGAAAAGTTAATATGGTTCACGATGTAAAAGCGAAGGAATAATCAACCATGCTTACAATTGATAATATAAAAATTAACCCCAAGCCTGATTTTGGGAGACTGTTAAAGGCTATAAAACGGAACGCGAAGCCTGACAGGATTCCGGTGTTTGAACTCCACGCGAATACCGTTGAAAAGATAGCAGGGCACCTGATAAATAAGAGCGAGTGCAAGGATGAACTGGAGTATAACCTGAAGTTGGAGGCGGTTTTCCAGTACAAGCTCGGCTATGATTACATTAATGTGAGGGCAGATTACACCAAAATCCGCCCCGGAATGAAAGGCGGGGATTCCCTCGGCGGCTCGTTCGTAACTTCGGAGTCAAACTATGTCTTCAAACGCGCTTCTATGCATGAAGGTAAAACCAGTGAAGGAAAAAGAGCATATCTTCAAGGCTCTGACTGCGCAATAGCCAATTGGGAAGAATACGAAAAATACCCGTGGCCGGATATGTCCAGAGTTGATTATTCTCCGATTGAGAAGGCGAAGAAACTGATGCCCGAGGGTATGAAGATAATACCTATGCCTGCAGGCGGCTTGCTCGCGAATGTGATGCAGATAATAGGCTACGAGCGGTTGAGCTATATGTCAATTGAAGATCCAAAACTGCTGAAGACCATCTTTAATAGTGTCGGCGAGCGGCTGGTAAAGCTTTTTGAAGGCTTCGGCAGCATTGATGCTGTCGGGGCGCAGATCGTGAACGGCGATATGGGCTTCAAAACTGCAACGCTTGTCTCTCCCGATATGCTCCGCGAATATGTCTTTCCCTGGCACAAGAAGCTGGTTGAGGTTTGCCACAAGCACGGCCAGGCTGCGATACTCCACGCCTGCGGCAATGTGAATGCTGTATATGAAGATATTATAGCCTGTGGGTGGGATGCGAAACATTCTTTTGAAGATATCATAATGCCCGTGCAGGAATTCAAGCAGAAATACGGGAAGCGCATTACTCCTTTGGGCGGGTTTGATATGGACCTGATCTCCCGTTCCGCGCCGGAAGAGATAAGGAAGCACACAAGGTTCCTTATAGACAACTGCGGAAAAGACGGTTTCTACGCGGTTGGAACAGGCAATTCCGTAGCCGATTATATCCCGACAGAGAACTTCCTGACGATGGCGGAAGAAACCTTTAATTACGGGGAATACTAAAATGGAAATATTAAGAAATCCCATAACAAAACAACAACTCAAGGACCGAT
>JBAXDA010000218.1:0-3571 GCA_037141215.1 Candidatus Firestoneibacteriota bacterium
CGCGGCGTTGCCGTCCAGATCGCCGACAATAACATTTATTTGAGCAATTGCTATCCTCATGAAAACCTCTTTTGATTACACCGATGAAATGCGTTCGATTACACCGATAGAAGCTGTCCGGCAATGAGTTTAATCATTCTTTAATGCATCATGACGCAGGCGTCGTGAATCACGGCTATCCCGTTTTCTTGGCAGTACTTGACAGCCGCTTCGGATTCAGCTCCGGGCTGCATCCATACCCTGGTCAAGCCCAGCTGTTTGCATTCTTTCACTACTTCTCCGGTAAGTTTTGGAGGCACGACCACATCTACCACATCAACTTTCTCCGGAATCGCGGAGAGCGAGGGGTAAACCTTTACTCCGTCAAGCATATCCAGCCTGGGATTTACCGGATAAACTTTGTAGCCCTTCTTCACAAGATATTTAAAAATAATATTTCCGTACTTCTCCTCGTTAGAGGAGGCCCCGACAACGGCGAAGATCTTTTGAGCAAGGAAATCTTTAATCAAGTTATCCATTATTCCCCCTGCAAACTTTCGTGTTTACTGTTTATGATCTAGAATTGAGTGTTTTATGTTCTCTCACCCGGGTTATCATTAGGACTGTGTTCTTGCCGGAGGCACCGCAAATCGTCAACGCTCTTTAACAATCTTATTAACCAGGGTGCCTATTTTTTCAACAGTCGCTTCCATTACATCCCCGGGCTTTACAGGAGAGATGCCGTCAGGAGTTCCTGTTGAAATTACATCTCCGGGCATAAGTGTGAGATATTTTGTCAGATACTCAATAACTTCAGGGAGTTTGAATATAAAATCCGTCGTACTGCCTTTCTGCCGGAGTTCCCCGTTTACCCTGCATTCAAGCTTCAGGTTGTTAGGATTCTTTATCTCGTCCTTGGTTACGATCCAGGGCCCGAGGGGGCAGAAAGTATCAAGACTTTTGCTTCTAAACCACGGCTGATTGAGCTTAAAATCCTTGTTCTGTATGCTTCTCGCAGTTACATCGTTTATAATGGTATAGCCAAAGACATATTCAAGCGCGTCCTTGCGTTTAACCTGCTTCGCCTCTTTTCCTATCACCACTGCAAGCTCAACTTCATGGTCCACCCTGCAGTTCTTGTCCTCAGCTCCAAGGAAATTCCAATAAACCACCTTTTCACCGGCGCCGACGACCGAGGAACGGGCTTTTTCAAAAAAAATAGGTTCCTTTGGAAGAGGGGCGTTCTGTTCTTTGGCGTGAGCCGCGTAATTTCTTCCAAGAGCAATAATCTTTCCGGGGAGCAGGGGCGCTGTTATAGTCCATTCCTCTTTCTCGGTGAATTTGTCCTCATGCCCTCCTGACTTTAGCCAGCCAAAGAGCGGCTTTAAAACCTCCGGCCCGAGCATTTCCTGCGCCAGAAGCTCTTCAACATTTTCCGCAGGCCTGAGGTCCCTGCCTCCGGCGGCAAGAAAGTATTCTTTCAGCGCAGGAACGACTTTTATTACTTTTTTATTATGCAGGATTCCCACTTTTGTTCCAGACTTTGTTCTGTAAGTTAAAATTTTCATTTTCCACCTTCCGGATAGAGTCTTTTCATTATAATATCGATACGCCCCAGCAGTTCTTTTTTATCACGGCACTTAAGTATATCATTGTTTATTCCTATAAACAAATATTTTTCAAGCGCCGCTTTTCGGCTCCAGGAGGAGCCCCTGTTGAAAAACGCTTCCGTCTCAGCGATTATAACCCCTTTATGGATAAGTGAAAATACCTTGAACTTTTCTGCGCATCTTTCCTTTGCGAGCAAAAAGCCAAGCGCCACTGCCTCCCTCACAAAAGGCGCAGTCCCGGCATTCAGGTCGGGACACCGCACGGGCATATTCCTGAGCCCTGGATACTTCGAAACCTTTAGGGGTGTTTTTGAGACCGAGAGCGCGTAAAAAAAGAACCAGAGGCCGCGGAAATCCCCTGCGTAGCTCAGCCACTTTTTGGCATAGGATAGCGGCCCGCTTTTACCGGAAAAATCTCTTCTCACGGCTTTGCTTTCAGTTATTGCCCGGAGAGAAAGCAGAGGAGCCCCGTCAACAAAAGTGTAGGCGTATTTCCTGCTTACGGGAACTGCATTGTAGAACCTGGCAGGAAAAGTCTGCTGATAATCCCAGAGATAATGCCAGGCCAGCGCCGGTCCGGGGAGTTCTCTTTTCAAACAAAACTGGCAGCCTGAACTTTTTTTCTTGGCAGGTTTTACCGCCACCGCATACCCGCTTCCTTTATCGGTGCCGGCAAGATAATATTCCTTCCCGGCAGAAAAAGCTTTTCGCGGCACAGCGGCAGTTTTACCTTTGACTGCAAGCTCAAAAAGCCGGGTTCTGTCATCCCCGGTCTGGGCGTTAATTGCGCGGAAATAATCACGGAAACAAACCCTGAGCTTCCCGGCTATTACCGCTCTGCCTGCCCCGGCCAGCGCCTCCGCCCGCTCTTTGTCCGAGTCTGCCTTTTTTATCTCGTTGGCGCGATCGGTCAGGTCGGCAAATACCGGATCCTTCCTGGTTCCGCCGCCATAACTAAAGACGGAGAACGCCACGGGAAGGCCGGAGTTTATGCCGTGAAAGAATTCCTTCCCGTTGACAATAAATCCTCCCAGAAAAGAAAATTCCCGGAAAATATATTTACGGAATGCGTCATGTTCGCCTCTTCCCGGAGTCAGCCAGTTGGTTGGTGAAAATAGTCCCAGGTAGCCTTTCAGCCTCCTTTCTTTAAAAAGCAATGCGGTTTTTAGAATAAAGAAGGAGCAGAGATCTCTGGATCTTATTTTTTCTGCTTCAAGCAATTCAACAAGGTCCGGTGAAAGTCCGCTTTCCTTTGACACTCCGCGCTTTTTTCCTATCTGGCCTCTGAAATTCGTTGTTTTGCCGCGGAAGGGCGGATTCATCACAACAAAGAGCGGAGATCTGAAATCCGGAAATATGTTTACCGGAGCCCCGAGAAAATCCAGACTGCCCTTTTCTGCCGCGAGCCCCCTCGCCTTAAGTATTTTCAGGTTCTCAGTGTTGATTTCCGAGGCAAATAAACGCCCGAAGTGCTTCTGAGAGACAAGCAAGTTTCCTGTTCCGGCCGCGGGATCGTAAAAGTCAGCGCGCTCCAGAAGCTTTTCCCCGAGCAGAGTTTTGATATAAAAGGCGGCAAAATCAGAGAGTTTTCCTGAGGTGTAGTACAATCCTTTTGACCTTCTTGTCCTCTCGTCAGAAAGAAGCTCCCCGAAATCGTCAAAGACACTTGGTGCTTTGCGCTTGAGACCTTTTAGAAAGTGATTAAGCGCGGAAATATCTTTCAGCGCATCTGCTTTAATACTTAAAGTTTGTGTTTGGGTTTTTCCCCTGGTATCTTCGCTCAGAAACAATGGGGCCAGTTTTCTTCCGCGCGTAATAAACACCGCTCTGCCGGCAGCAAACCTGCAGAAAACGCCTCCTTTCGCCTGCAGGCAGACCGCCGCAAAAATGCGCCTGAGCCGGGACAGAGACTCCCCTTTACGGAAAAAACCGTTGAATTGACGGCAGCTTTTTTCAAAATCCATTTAAATATATTAACAAAT
>JBAXDA010000219.1:0-3556 GCA_037141215.1 Candidatus Firestoneibacteriota bacterium
GGGACAGCTGTCCCTCTATCCTTCTATTTTTTCCCTTCCAAACTGCCTTTTTTTATCAACACTGCCTTTTGCCGAAAGTACATATGTATAGACCCCTTCTGTTATGGCAATGTTCTTCGCAATCATGCCGTCCCATTCAATAAAACTGTTTGTTCCACTGTTCAATTCATATATTTTTTCCCCTGCCTTGTTTAGAATAGTAAAAGTGCAAGAAGGTGATATATTTTTTATAGTCAACTTCGAGTTTCCGGACAGTCTGAAGGGGTTCGGAAAAATGAGACTGTATTTGAAATCTTCCGCCGCTTTCTCAATTTTTGCCGATTTTTTCCCGCCCCAGACATCCGGGTCTACTGATCTCCATCTGACAAAATCAAAACTCCAACGGTAATTCTGGCTGAACTGTTTGCCTCCCTCCAGAGAGCCCTTGCGCACGCCTCCGGCAAAGATCTTGTCACCCATTTCGCGGAATTTATCGTCGCCCGTCCTGTGCCAGAGCCAGCCGTAAACCGGACATATTAGGAGGTTTAAATCCGGCGCAGGCGCTTTTGCTAAACTTTCATAATAAAAGCTTTCAGCCTGGCCTAAATATGCTGTTTTAAAGGTTAACTCGGCAACCTCTTTAATACTCTCTAATATCTGCAGCCTCCGCGAATAGTCACAAAATGTACTTTCCGCATAGCGAATAAGCGCCTCGCTGGTTAACGCAAACATAAAGGGCTGAAATCCTGTCTTGCCGTTGTCCGAGAGTTCCGGAAAGGGATTTCCGGGATTCTGAAGCCAATCGCGCAAGATATCGAGATGTCCGAGCGCAACCTTTATATAACGATCCTCGCCAAATCCCTGCTCACCAAGTTCCCTCGCGGTCTGCCAGCAGTTAATGTTGTACGCAATTTCGCGGCTCGCCACTACCTTTGATGCAGACTCTATATCTTTTGGGTCTCTCGAGCGCTTGGCATAGGCGCCGTTCTTCGCCAGCAATACTATGGCTTCCCTGGATTTCGCGTCTCCGGTCTTCAAATAGTCCATTTTCAAACCATGAGGGAAAAGCCGATATCCTTGCACATTTCCTTTAAGTTTAAGAACTCCATTGTCGCGGTAAGTTGTGATACAGCTTTTTACACCCTTCAGCCATACATCATCTCCCGTAAAGGCTGCGATTTGATAATAAACTTTTATCCCGTCATAATACCAGACGCCTCCTTCCCAACCCATACCGGTCCCTACCTGCATTAAATACTTTGAACCTTGCTGCATCTGCTTCTCCCATCTTGATACTTCCGGAATGTTGTTCGAGACCATTGATTTTGTCAAGAACTCACCGGCATTAGGAGCTTTTGCAGGCTCAGAGGATTTTTTGAATTTACCTATTTTCACAGGAGCTTTAGCTTCTGTTTCAGCCGTTGTCTCGGGCTTAGGCGGTGTAGGATCAACCGAAGGAGTGGCAGCTGTGATAATAACGGGGAGAGCAATAACAGCAATAAACACCGGAACATATTGAAAAAGAGTTTTTCTCAGACCTTTATTCACATTATGCATTCAAATCTCCTTTCTCTCATAAAGAAAAAGAATAAACTAGTACAGGAGCCACCTATTAACTACTGCGCTTTAGGCCGTCCTGCCTTAAGAATCCTCAGTGTGACTTTTAGCTTCTTCTCCATACTCTTCCTTTCTGAGCATGGCGTATTTTAACAACTTACATCACAGCTGTCAATCTAACAGGCACGACCCGCATAATCCGTTGAGTTTTCCGCTCAAATAGGCAATCAGATTAATGAGGGATAGGTAACTACAAACTCAACTTTTAACAAGTTTCATTACCATATCCGCCCATTGTGTTAGCCTCTCCGGCTTATAGTTTACCGTGCTGACGTCCTTCAAAACTATTTCAAGCGGAGTTTGCGAACGCTTGCAGATGTCTATTGTCTCCTTAATATCCGCTTGAACCTGATCCAAATGAAAATCCGGAGGAGCAAGGAAGGCAGGCGTGGGTTTGTTCGAAAATACATAATCCCTTCCTATGGCTTCCGCGCTTCTTTGCTTCTCTGCCCACGGGCTTATGGATATTTTTCTCACATTTTTTATCTTCTTGATAATGCCTATCTTTCTGTCAAGCGGCTCACAACAGCCGTAGTAGCCGAGCCCAAAACGCTCAATTGCAGGTTTATTGTAAGCAATCTCAAACTCATCATGCATCTCGGGAGAGACCGTGGAAAAAATCTGCGCCGCTGCCATTATCCAGTTGTCTGTAAGCCTTGGTTGCTCCGGATTAAAGCCAGGCTTTGGAAGTTCGTCCGTAAAAGCTCCCGTGCAATGTATGAGTTTAAAGCCCTCTCCAAGAAGTCCCCGCTCTTCCAGCAAAGTATGAAGAGTATTGAACCAGTCAAAAAAGCGCTTCGTTAGCTTGTGCAGGAATTCGGGCCTGTCAATAATATCCATAAGGATGCTTTCAGGGCTTTTAAACTCGACGATTCTGTCCCATACATGAAGGTCACAGGAATAGCCTATTTTTTTCACGGGAATTATATCTTTAAATATCCCGCTCAAAAGCTCGTAGCGGCTTTCCGTCTCGGCCTTGTTCAGTCTTGGATCCGGCATCTGTATTTTTTCAAGGTCCGATTCGTCCTTTATCTGATCAATATAAGAGTGTCCAAGAACTGCGCTTGTAGCATCGGTCACGGCAACATTTTCATCTACCTTTAAGCCAAAACTTATACCCTCTATCACAAGATTACATTTAACAAAAGGCTCAAGGTACATATCCACGGGAAAATGATTCCATTGGTAAAGCTCCCGGCGGAGCGAGAATTCAACTTCACGCAAATACCGGTCCTCGCACCGGAGGTCCAGTTCTCCATTAATATTAAGCTCGTTCCACGGCAGCTGGTCTATGGTTACCATAGGACGCTCCGGCTTTAAACCATTGAGCTTTTTCCATAAACGCATGGTCTCTTTGTGAGCGGAAAGCTCTGCAGCCTCGCGATACTTCTTCCCAAGCTCCCCTAACACTTTCTTATCATTTTGACTTATTACTTTGGACATGCATTCTCCCGTCTAATAATTTAGGGACAACTGTCCCCTATTCTTCTGATAATCCACACATTTATCAGAATTATGGTTTATTCCAAGAATCCTACACTCATAATTATTTTATTGAAATCCTTATTTGCACTTACCTACTCAACTGCAAATATAAATATCTATATTTGCAGATCGAATTGTTGAATCCAACATAGCCAGCGGGCATATATTTCTGTCATCCTGAGCTCGAAGAGCCGAAGGCGTGCCCTGAACCCGACCTATCCGGCTTAATTGTTTGGGGAGTGGTTCAGGGATCTATCTCTGTCCCAAACATCATCCTTTCCTGTCCCCTTTGTTTGTCCACTTAGCACCGCGGCCTTTACCAATCAGAACAATCGCGCTTTTTCTATTCATATCACTCAGGACATTCTTTATCAAAACTCTGCTTATTCCGGCGCACGCTCTTTCCAGGTCAGATATTGAGAACGGACCCGTGAATCTGGCGACCGCCTTTTCCACCTGTTCCGTTTTTGAACCG